>VHCR01000111.1 GCA_016871655.1 Verrucomicrobiota bacterium | reverse complement strand
CGAGAAAAAGTACGATCAAAACAATCCACTTTCAAAAATTCACCTTTTCCGGACAGGGCCTATATAGTCTCACTATTTATTGGAAGTGGTATAAGTTGAGGCCATTGTCTGAAAGACTATGGCTATCTCAAGCGGAAAATGTGAGCCGGATGGTGAGGCGAAAGCTCCACGTAGTTTCGAGATCCTTGCCACGAATAACAATTTCCATTGAGAAGGTCTTCGACCGCGTAGGTTGTGTCTGGAGATAATCCAATGTAATGCAGTGGCAGTTCGATCATTCCTGATTGGGTATGATGAGGGTCGAGGTTGACAACTACGAAGAGATGATCTTTGTGATCTTCAGAAAATTTGTGATAGCAAATAATCGAACGATTGTCGCTAGCGCAAAAGCGAAGATGTGTTGTTGCTTGGAGAGCAGGATGAGTTTTGCGAATTTCATTGAGGCGTGTGATCCAAGCTTTGATGTTACCTGGAGCATTCCAGTCGCGACCTTTGAAATGATATTTTTCGGAATCGGCATACTCTTCACGATCAGGAAGAGCCTCATTTTCGCAGAGTTCAAAACCGCTGTAGATGCCGTACAGCGAGGAGAGGGTAGCCGCTAACACTGATCTAATAAGGAATCCAGTACGACCACTTTGTTGAAGATAAAAAGGAAGAATGTCAGGCGTGTTGGTGAAAAGATGAGGTCGGAAATATTCCTTCATCTCTGATTGCGTTAACTCGGTGAAATATTCTTCCAGTTCTTCACGCGTGTTGCGCCAGGTGAAGTAGGTGTAGCTTTGTGTGAAGCCAACTTTCGCGAGTCGCTTCATCATGGCGGGTGTGGTGAAGGCTTCGCTTAAAAAAATCACCTCAGGAAATTGTGCGTGCACTTCAGCAATGACCCATTCCCAAAAAGCGACCGGCTTCGTGTGAGGGTTATCAACGCGAAAGATCGCGACACCACGCTCTGCCCAAAAAAGAAGAATCGCTTTTAACTCCTCCCAGAGCTGTTTCCACTCGGGATTGTAAAAATTGAGAGGATAAACATCTTCATATTTTTTGGGAGGATTCTCTGCGTACTTGATTGAGCCATCGGGCCGATGGAAAAACCATTCGGGATGCTCTTTGACGTAAGGATGATCAGGCGAGCAGTTGAGAGCGAAGTCAAGCGCGAGTTCCATGTCTCGCTTTTTGATTTCTTTCATCAGCCATTCGAAATCTTTCATCGTGCCAAGAGCTGGCTCGATCGCATCGTGGCCTCCAGCCTTGTTTCCAATCGCATAGGGAACACCCGGATCGCCTGGCTCACAAATTAAAGAATTATTTCTTCCTTTGCGGGCAGTCACGCCGATTGGATGAATCGGAGGAAAGTAGATAACATCAAAGCCCATCGCTTTGGCATCATCGATGCGAGCCAAACAGTCACGCAATGTCGAGCCACGGTCACCTGCGCCTTCCGCAGAGCGAGGAAAAAATTCGTACCATGCTGAAAAATTAGCGGCAGGACGATCGACGCGAATTTTTTTCAAAGGCTCATACTGCGTCGCAAGAGAGCGATCAGGAAATTTTCTCATCAGCGATACAAAAGTTTCGTCTGCGAGGAGTGTTTGAAATAGAGAGAGTGAAAACTTTTTAGCAGAAGCTCCTAGTCGCTCTAATTGCTGAGCTGCTTGTTGTAACTTTTTACTTTCATTTTTTTGAGGGCTTCGTGCAGCTGCTTCGCGAACAAGGACGGCTCCTTCCAAGGCTTCTAAAGGAAGTTCTGTGATGCTGGCTTCCATTTTTTTTGTGACTTCTCTGAGCCACGATTCAAAAGGATCACCCCAAGCCTCAATTGTGTATTCTAGAAATCCTACTAAATCTGCTTGGAATGAGGCCCTCCAGCGATCATTTCCAAGAAACGTCATTGGTGTTTCTTGCCACACAGAACTTCCCATGCAACGCCACTGCAACATGGCGCGAATCACATCGTGGCCTTCTTTAAAAATCGTCGCTTCCACCTCAACAGACTGGCCTGGAATCCGCTTGATGGCAAAGTTCCCATCGCTGATTGCAGGCGAGATGTTTTCAATGATGACGGTAGGAAAAGGGCTCTTCATCTTGCAATAGAATCTAAAACTTTTTCCAATTCTTCAAGTCGATCTTCTGGATCAAGCTGAGGTAGTACTTCTTGAAGGTTTTTTAATGCTGGTGCTACGTAATCCAGATATTTTTTCTTTCCATGCTGAAGGCCTAAGTAGCCGTAGCATCCAAGAGCTTGCATGAGACGTTGAGCAGCGCATTGGAAGAAAACTTTTTTGAAATCATAGCCAAAGGAAAAGCTACGTTGGTCCATCTCTTGTAAATAAAAATTCATCAGCTCTTTCCGCTGTGCTGTTGTTAACGATACGTAGGGATCGTAAAGGAGAGAGGCCAAGTCGTAAGCGGCTAGGCCGGCTCGCATTCCTTGGAAGTCGATGAAGTAGGCTTCGTTTTTAAAGAAAATAATATTTTGAGATTGGAAGTCGCGATGGATGAGCTGTCGCGGCAGGCTCGCTAAAGTTGTGGCTAGTTTTTGAAAAGCTTCGCTCGAAGAAAATTTTTTAATGATCTTTTCCTCAATGCCAAAAAGTCCACCGAGTGCATTGTCTAAAAAATAATTCTGCTCCCAAAAATAGAGCTCTTTGTCAAAAGCTTGTTGAAGCGTAATTCCAGCGGTACTGATTTCAGCGAGAGGGATGCGATGAAGGCGGGCAACTTGTTTCAATGTAGCTTGATAAAATGCCGATCGTTTTTCCCAAGGTGTTGCATGTTGGCTGTAGAGATTTTGTTCGCCGAGATCTTGTAACCAAAGCAGTAGTTCTTTTTTATCGTGTTCCAAAACTTCAGGAACGTTGATTGATTTATTTTTTAAGAAGAGAGCATGCTCGGCGTAGTAAAGATTTTCGGCTTTCTCGGCGCTGTATTGAATGAGAATCAGCGATTCTTTTTTTGCATTTTGAACGCGATAAAACTGGCGCGTAACAGATCCACCTTCATAAATTGGTTGCAGGGTTGCATGGCGAAATGAAGGGAGGCGTTCGGCGGTTTTTTGAAGAAGTTGGTCGGGAGAAAGCATGCCTAAAGAGAAGATGGAAGATGGGAGATAGGAGATGGAAGAATAATTGAATGAGTATATTCTGAGTTTGCAGGAACGTTGGCTCCAGGAAGGAGTACAGAATTGCTAACGGTTGCATTTTCCTCAATGCGAGAATGAGGGCCTGCGATGACCTTTCCATCTAGGTTTGCAGTCGAAGCGATGTTTGCTGTTGGGTGAAGCGCCTGAGGCCAGTTCACTGCCGTTGGGCCCTGCAACGGATAATGAAATTTCCAGGGAGCGTTGGCGATTTCAAAATGCGTTTTGAGATAAGATTCGGGAGTTCCAATATCGCTCCAAAAACCACTTCGGCTCACAAAGCCGCCAACACGATGGCCTGATTTTATCGCATTGAGAAGGCCATCAATAAGCGAAGTTTCTCCTTCAGGAGCAAGGAAATTCAGTAAAGAAGGCTCTATGACAGAAATGCCGCAGTAGAGGAAAAAAGGGTGGGGTGGTTGATGGCAGCTGCCGCGAATGCCAATCACTTGATTCGATTTTTCATCAAAACAAACATCGAGTGCACCGCCGTGCTCGCGCAGCAAAAGCGTAGCGATGGCGCCACTTTGTTGATGCTGATGCAATAACCCTTCGAGTTCAATATTCGTTAAGATATCGCCGTTGTGAATGAGAAATGTTCCTTGTTCTAAAAACCAGCGTGCGTTTCGCATGCTACCTCCCGTGTCGAGATAAGAATCTTCTTTGAAAAAATGGAGAGGACTCTTTTCGTAAACACCGATCTCATTTCCTTCAGGTGTTGTCTGAACTTGAAATTCTTTGTAAAAAGATTCCCAAAGATAGCGAACATTAATTCCGATTTGATCGATGCCAAGTGCCAAGAGATGATCAAGGGCAAAGGTGAGGAGTGGCTTGTGAAAAATCGGGACAAGCGGCTTTGGAATTTGCTCTGTCAGAGGACGCAAGCGAGTACCCAAGCCAGAAGATAAGAGGAAAGCGCGTTTGATCACGGTTGATCTAATGATTTTTAAAACGAAGTCGCATTGGAATCATATCGCTCTCATGAAATCCGTAGTGAGTATAAAATTTGCGAGCTTGTTTTTCCGTAAAGTCCGTGAGCAACGTAATGCGTAAGAAATGTTTTTGGCGCGCATAGTCCAATGCATATTCCAAAAGCTTACCGCCGTAACCTTGGCCTCGGTGATCTTTGTGAATAACAAGATCTTCTAACATTAAGACAAAGCCACCTTCTGCAGTACTGATGGTGATGAGGAGGTTGATCATCCCGATGATGCGTGGTCCATGACGGAGGACGAAGATGCGGCCGCGGCTTGGCTCTTCTAAAATGAGCTGTAAGCCTCTCATCTGCTTGGCATGGTCAGGAGCAAAATCAGACTCTTGAGTGAAGAGGTCATAGAGGAGCTCTGCCAACTCAGGAAGGTCATCAATCGTTGCTGATTCAATTTTATAGCCGTCTAACATGCTTAAGAATTAACCATAAAGAACGCAAAGAACACAAAGAAAAAAGAAATTTGAGAAATCAAAAATATATTTTATATTTCATATCTATGCCTGTTGCTGTCATTTTTTTAATTCTACTCTTCCTCACTGGCTGTGCTCATGGTGACACCCATCATGAACTGATGATTAGCACAAAGGATCAAAAAATGTTGCTCCTGGAAGATGAGAAGCCGGTAGCTACTTATCGCATTTCTACTTCTAAATATGGAATTGGAGATCGCTTTGGAAGTTACGCAACGCCGACTGGCGAGTTGTTTGTTTGTCAAAAAATAGGAGACCAACTTCCATTAGGAGCCGTTTTTAAAGATCGAAAACCAACAGGTGAAGTCTTGCGTCCCAATGCTCCTGGTCGAGATCCGATTGTCACCCGCATTCTCTGGTTGAAGGGCAAGGAGCCTCAAAATAAAAATGCTTACGCCCGCTATATCTACATTCATGGAACACCCGAAGAAAAAAATCTTGGCAAACCGAAGAGCTATGGTTGTATTCGGATGAGTTCTGTTGATGTTGCCCAGCTTTATGACCGGGTTGGGAAGGGAACGAGAGTTGAAATTACGAACGAGAGTTTGAGGAAGATTGTTAGGATGTAGGGCGTAGAAAAGCGGAGTGCCAGTCACTTTTTCCAAACATTCTTCTCTGATTTCATCGGCGCGCTGAGCGGCCTTGCAAATGGCGGCTGGATCATTCCAACTACCAAACTGTTCCTGAGCGATCACATCAGGATTAACTTTAACTATAGTGTATTAAATTGAAAAGGGCACGCGATAAGCTTGCTCTTTTTCCTTAGAACTGCGTTCTCAGATCTCACGTTATACCAATGACGGATGAATTTTAGGAAAATTATACGCAGGA
>VHCR01000110.1 GCA_016871655.1 Verrucomicrobiota bacterium | reverse complement strand
CCGAAATCTTCCTCTCGGGTTAATTCTTGCCTTTGCGATACTCAAACTGACACAATCTACCCTAAAAAATTCGCCGAAATTTCTGCAAAATAAAATTTCTCATTCACGTTTTTAGGTTCAACGAAAAGCAAATTTGCTGTGACAAAAAAGCGGTAGTGTCAACAGAGGCTTTTCACTGCGATCTCTTTTCGCTCTGTTGTCCGCTTGCAGCAAGTTTTCGATGTAACGTGCGTCTACTAATTCCAAGCTTTTCTGCCGCTTGAGAACGATTTCCATTTGATTCCGCAAGAGCCCGCTCGATGAGAGTGGAAGTGACCTGTTCCAGATTAAGGTTGGTTTCTGTGGCTAACTTTGGACTAAACGAGGTCGTCGTAATTTCTTTGCGCACGGTAAGAGGAAGATCAAGAACATGCAATTCTTGTTTGCGTCCTAAGACAATCGCATGCTCTATGGCAGTGCGAAGCTCACGTACATTTCCAGGCCAGGAATATTTGAGCAACAAGCTCATAGCATCGGATGAAAAAGGACGGTATGGCTTTTGATGTTCTTTGGCTATCTCGACTAAAAAGGATTCGACAAGCAGTGGAATATCTTCCTTTCGCTCTCGCAATGGTGGCATCAAAATTGGAACAACCTTAAGTCGAAAAAAAAGATCGTCACGAAACGTTCCTGCTGAAACCATTTTTTCTAAATTACGATTGGTCGCTGCAATCAGTCTCACATCGGTTGTTAATGTTTGATTTCCTCCAACACGTTCAAACGTCCGCTCGCCCAGAACGCGCAAGATTTTTACCTGAACGCTGGGATCGATCTCGCCAATTTCATCAAGGAAGAGCGTGCCGCCGCTGGCCTGCTCAAAGCGCCCGATACGGCGTTCTGTGGCGCCGGTAAAGGCTCCTTTTTCGTGTCCGAATAATTCGCTTTCGAGCAGTTGTGGAGAAAGTGCCGCACAATGAACGGCGACAAAACGTTCTTTGCAACGCGGACTCAGAGCATGTATGGCGCGAGCGGCAACTTCTTTTCCGGTGCCGCTTTCTCCCTCAATCAGAACGGTGGCTTTGGAAGGGGCAACCTGGCGAATCGTATCAAAGACAGAAACCATTGCGGCAGAGTTGCCAATCATTTCTTCTGGGCCATGGCTCTGATGGAGTTCTTGTTTGAGTTCAATATTTTCTTTTGCGGTAGCCTGCTCGCGCAAAGCCCGCCTGACGAGCATCTCGAGGCGTTCAATATTGATAGGCTTTGTTACGAAGTCGTAAGCGCCACGTCGCATTGCTTCGACAGCAGTGTCGACAGAGCCATAAGCTGTCATCATGATGCAAACGGGAGGATTGGGACGTGACAAAATTTTTTCTAAAAGCTCCATGCCATTTTCCCCTCCCAACTTGAGATCAGTGATCACCGCATCTGCCGGATCAGCCTCCAAAGCTGCCAGGGCTCCTTTAATGGTGCCAGCAGTATAGACTTCAAAATGATCGCTCATTGCTTCCTTTAAGCCATCGCGAGTGTGCTTTTCGTCATCGACTATGAGGAGAGTCTTTTTCATGAGGTTAGAAATTCACAGGGATAAAAGCGATGAAAGGAATAAAGAAAAATTAAAAGTTAAATTTATTTTTGTCTTTTATCTCTTTCATCGCTTTCATCTCTGTGAATTCTTTATTCTTCAAAAGCATTGGCAAGGCGTCGCGATAACTTGAATACCAAGGCGCCCACCCGGTCTCTCGCAATTTTTTATTAGAGATCCGTTTGGAGGTCCAGCCACGTTTTCGATTCAAGTCTGCGGGGCCATCGTCTGGGAGTGCCTTGCCAATAGCATCTGCGATCCATTGATATACTTCGCGCTGAGTTGCAGGTGTGTTATCGGTGACGTTGTAAATTCCTGGAGCCGCTGCCGAAGTGATTAGGTGATAAAGTGCTTGAGCTCCATCATCGCGGTGGATCTGATTGATCAAGCGATGGCCGCCATCTTCGAGTCTTGCTTCGTTATTGAGAAATTTTTTTAATAGGATCGACCGCCCGGGTCCATAAATTCCGGAAAGACGCGCAACGCTGCCGCCAGCAGAGAGGGCAATGGCTTCAGCTTCGAGAAGGATGAGGCTCGTGGCACGGTCCGGCTTTGTTTCAGACAATTCATTAACCCATGCTCCATCGCATTGAGCGTAGACCGAAGTGCTGCTGACAAAAATAAATTTTTTTAGTTGCCACGCCTCTAAAATATTTTTTAGTCCATCGCGGTAAACAGCAGCATAAGCTGAGGCATCTCCTTTGCCAGAACTCACGGCATAAACCATCGAAGAGCTTTTTGAAAATAGAGAAGCAAAACGTTGAATATCTTCTCGGTTAGTAACATCGCAGATCGTGGCATCAAAATTAGGATGCATCTTCATAAGCTCTTGCCGTGAGGCTTCCGAGTGAACGATGCCGATCACATCATAACCTTCCTTCAAAAAAAGTTGAGCTGTGGCCTTCCCGAGAAAGCCACAGCCCACGATTAAAATGGGATCCTTATTGTTCGAATCGATCATAAGAGATCCAAAATGTTAATGACTAGCAAAACGTTGTTTGTTTGCTTTAGCGCGTTTAGCATTCGCTTTAGCTTTGCGTTTTGTCTTTTGTGTTGGGGTTTCGAACGCGCGCAGGCGTCTCACTTCATCAAGAATTCCCTCGGTATCGAGTTTGCTCTTGAGACGTTTGAGCGCTCTATCAATCGGTTCGCCCTTGCGGACTAGGACTTCGGGCATCTTTGTTCACCTCTCTCTCTAAAACTACCTCATTGATTGAGGCAGTTTTTATTTATTTTGGGGATCAGATCATCGAGGAAGGAAGGTGAAAAGTCAAGATCTCTATTTTTGAACAAAAAATGGATTATATCTCTTTTCATCTCCAACTGTCGTTAGCGGGCCATGACCAGGGGCGATGATAGTCTCTTCATGGAGGGAGAGGATTTTTTCCTGGATGGCTTTCAGAGCGGCTTGGTAGCTGCTTGGTGGGATGCCGCCGATGGAGCCAGCAAAAATAGCATCGCCAACGATGGCAATAGTTGGCGAAATTCCATGAATCACATAGGTGGTTCCTCCCAGAGAGTGGCCTGGGGTGGAACGTGCCTCGATGGTGATGGCGCTATCGAGTTGATAGCGATAGTTGGGAGAGAGAGCTTGGGCATGAGCGATGAGGTCATGCTGATCGATCCAAGCCGGAGCGCCAGTGACATCGATCAGTTTTTGCAATTGAGCAACATGATCTCCGTGGCCATGAGTGAGGAAGATCGTGTTGAGTTGGAGTTGGTATTGTTCTAATGTCTCCAACAACGGAGCAACGTCGGTGCCGGTATCAAATGCAACTGCTTTTTGATTTTCATGACTCCAAAGAAGGTAAGAATGAACTTTGATGCCATGATAGGAGGTCGTGAAACGTTTGAAATTTTTAGGAGTAGGGATGGTTCCCGGATGATAATGATTGATTGTCATGGCAAGAAGAGAGTTGCCATCAAGATGAAGTGCAGAGGCCATTGCAGCAAGGGTTGCAGGATGACAAATCCCTTCAAAAAGTTCTCTTGCATTTTTTTCATTCCAATGACCTTTAGTCAACGCCGTCACATCAACTTGCAGGCCATGTGCTGCCTTAGAAATGATATCATGCCAATTGTCTTCGAGTGGTTCTTTCATGAATACTTGCTAGCCAAGAATTTTTGAATTTCCTCAACGCTCATTTCAACTATGGAAGCAATTTCTTCGTGAGGTAATCCGGCCTTGTGCATTTTAAAAACTATCTTGGATTTTCCTTTGAGCTCTCCTTCAGCCAAACCTGTTGCGAAACCTTTTGCCAAACCTTTTGCCTCTCCATCGTCAAAGGCAGTCAGAATAGTGCTGCGAGCATTGCGAGCATTGTCAACATAGCGCTCATAAGCAGCTAATTCTTCCTGAGAAAGACTCAGTTGCGCCAACTTGTTGCCAGCTTCTTGAATCCCTTTCGCTTTAAACTCAGGACGTACTTCCGATTTCTTTAAGGCATACATCCATTCGTCCAGTGTGTCGCGGATATGAAGGTCAAAAGCGCTAACTTTCAAAACATAATATTCGGGAAAAATATTCGCGATATGTTCGGGATAATGTTTTTTCTCGGACTCTTTCAATTGCAAAACATCCTGCTTATGAATGCCTCTAAATTCTGTAGTTCCTCGGTAAATGTAGTCCGTACCTTGACCCAAGTCGAAATAGACAATGTTTACAGAAATAACGCGAGGAACATCATGATACCGATCGCCTGCTTGCAAGTAATCGACAACGACTTTAGAAACACCATAGAGCATCCGACAAATAAAATCATCTTGATGATAGCTCTGAACCTCAATGATGACATGCTCTCCATTCCCCAACCTTGCAGCAACATCGACCCGATTGAACTTATCCTTTGCATGACTTTTATTAGACTCGCTTTCAATGAGCTCCTTGATCTCAACGTCTGTTCCTAGCAGCTCTGAGAGAAAGCCTTCGAGAATAGAAAAATTTTTTCTATTTCTCAAAAGTGTTTTCATCGCCCAATCAAACTGAACTAATTTTTTAGGTTGGGGTGTGAAAGTCATAATGGCGGGAATATTACTAAAAAGAAACTGCCATGGATAGAAAATTTTGTAACCATTCTGAACAGCGGTTGCTGGTTTACTCCATTCTGATTTTAATTTGACGGCGCAAAATTAAATACAGTAGCAAAAAGATGCCGCCAGTCGAGAGTAGAAGGACGCCGATGTTGAAGGCGAGAATGTTGAATGTAATGCCCCAATAGTATTTGATCGGACCAAAGAAAACATTCGGATGAATTTTGTCGCGATAGTCAGCCTGTTCCATTTCGGCTTTAGAAACCAGGTCGATGATTTTTTGATTAGTATATAACTGCTCTGCGGTCACAGTACCAGTGTGGTTGACAATTTGTTGACGATCGAGAGGAGCGCCATTGATAACGCGATCGATCAAGCTCAAGCGATAATCGAGGTCATCAGCAGTTTTAGCTTCTAATCCACTCAAGATTGCGAGTAATTCTTTTAAATCATCCAGGCGATTCAATTCTGCTTCGGTTGGATTTTTGATTGCAGCGACTTGGTTAATTTGGCGCTGGATTTTTGCTTGCCGCACGGTCAAAGGATTTAGCTTCGCCTGCGCGTAAACCAAGGCTTCGTAAGACCAGCGCATCGGCATGAACTCGCAGATGAGTGGGACTTGTAAGTCGCTCCGAGGTTCCATTGCTGAGTCTGGATGTTGATGAAACCATTGTTGAATGGAGTAGATGAAATCGAGGTTGCGATTCATCTCTTCGTATTTGATGAGTGCGCCTCCCAAAATAATCTGTGGAATTAAGACAACGGGGATGATGTTCACGGCGGTTTTTCCTTCAGCTACGAGAGCCGAAATCAAGAGCCCTAGCGAGATCCCGCTGAACGCCGTGAGGAACGTAGCGGTGAATTCGATCATGAAAAAACCGC
>VHCR01000109.1 GCA_016871655.1 Verrucomicrobiota bacterium | reverse complement strand
GATCTTAGGCTTTGCCCCGCCTGCGGAACATCCCGCTTCGAAAAAAGTTAAGACTTCCTCTGCTTTTCCTTCGATTGGCTTTCCTTCCAGAATGTAGCTGGCTTCGCGATCCATCGCTGCTAATGAAACGGCTTTCAAAATTTTTTCTTGCTCCGGATCAGCATCAGGAAAATAACTCAGCGCTCCCATGGCTCGAGAACTTAAATAACTCAACTGCACGAGCGATGATAAATTTTCTAAATCGAGCCCCTGTTTTTTTAAACGTTCTACGAGCACGGCTCTCCCCCAGGCATCAGGAAGGCTGTCCCAAAAAAGTCCATGCAATCCTTGAAAAGAAATTTCATGATGCGCTTGCGGCATGGTACCCGCTGCGAGAGGAAGGTGCAGCGGAGAGAGCTCTAACTTTTTGGCAAGCCATTGTTGATCATATTCAAAAAAAATCAAACCCGTTGCCGGATTATCGGCCAAGGTTCCTACTTTTTCCTGATCTTGATATCGTACTTCTAAAATCATGATTTGCGAACAGCTTTACCGCGTTGGCGTTGCGGCTTGGGAATTAATTCTGTGATCGAGCGGATTGGGAGTGGTTTGAAGAGCTCTTCAAATTCTTTGCCACGCTGCAAGGCAATGGCAATGCGGTAAAGACGCTCTAAAGAAATTTTGCCCGTTCTTTCAAAAAGTTGATATGTGGCCAAACGGATTGCAGCGCGCGTTGCCAGCTCTTGCTGACTCCATCCGCGTTCCAGGCGGAGGAAGCGAATCCGCGAAGCGATATTTTTTAGAATTTGTTGAGGAGTTTTGAGCATTGATGGAAATAAAGAATATTATTCTAGTAGTTATAAATGAAAAATGTCAATAACTGATAATATTTTAATAATTGATCAACTGCTTCTAACAAAGAAGTTGATCAATTACGTTGAGGGTTTGAGGAGTTGAGGGGTTGAGAGGAGGCTGATTTTCAACTCCTCAACCTCTCAATCTCTCAACAACTACGGTTCAAGCGAAGTTTTCTAATTTCTAATTTTTATTTCTTGCAAAAGCAAAAATTCAACTTGCTATTGGCATGGAAAAGCGCTTTATTATACGGCTCCCATTTTCCATTCCCAATGTCACTTTTTACTTTAGCTGCCGCAGTTCCAATTGAAGCCGAGCCGATTTTGACGAAGCTCCATGGGTTTTTTGGACTCCTAGCGTCGATGACGAATTCGATTTTGGTTTCGATCATTTTAGTAGTGACACTCGTGACTTGGGCACAACGCGCAACACGCCGCATGCAGTTGATTCCTGGACCTGATCAAAACTTTTTTGAATGCATTGTGGAGGGGCTTTATGGATTTTTTGAAGGGATTGTAGGACATCACATGATTGCAAAATCTTTTGGACTCCTCGCTTCACTTTTTCTTTACATCGTAGCAGCAAACTGGTTCGGCCTGCTTCCCGGTGTGGGTTCTATCGGATGGCACGAGCATGAGGAATTTATTCCCCTTTTGCGACCAACCACCGCTGACATGAACACGACAATCGGACTCGCGATTGTCTTTATGGTTTTTTGGTTGATATGGACGTTGCAAGAAATGGGCTTTGTTTCTTTTTTAAAACACATTTTTGGTGTGAAGGGGGGACTCAAAGGTTTTATGGCGATTGCACTCATGCCGATTTTCTTTTTTGTCGGGATCATTGAGGTTGTTTCGATTTTGATTCGTCCCGTTTCGCTCTCACTTCGTCTTTTCGGAAACGTTTTTGCCGGTGAAAATCTTTTGACCACGATGATGTCGCTCGGTCATACGCTTCACTTTCCTCTTTGGTTGGCGCATCTTTGCAGCGTGCTTCTTCCAATTCCATTTTATTTTCTCGAACTTCTTATCGGAGTGCTTCAAGCTTTTGTCTTTGCGCTTCTCTGCGCTGTTTACCTCAACTTGTCCACCAGTCATGATGAGGTAGAAGCGGAGAATCACTAAAACATTTTTGTTTTCGGGATCGTGCCAAGTGTGCGAGCGAAAACGAACTAACATTAAACATACATCCCTTAATTCTAAAATTATGATTATTCCTACAATGATTGCTCAAGCTGTTGCTGCTTCTGGTATCACCGGTAGCTTTACCCTCGCTATTGCTGGTGCTGGTGCTGCTCTTGGTATTGGCATGATTGGTGCAAAAGCTGTTGAATCCGTTGGCCGTAATCCAGGTGCTTTCGGTCGCGTTCTTACGCTTGCGATTATCGGTATGGCACTCGCAGAATCGATTGCAATCTACGCGTTGATCCGTGCCTTTAGCAACATGTAAGAAAAGTTTAAGGGTTGAAGAGTTTAAGGGTTTAAGAGTGTTAAAGGCGACGCCTTAATTTCTCTTGAGTACTTAACTCTTCAACTGAACTTTTTATTAACAAGAAATTTATTTTTGTTTCTAAGTTGAATTTTTATTTTGGATAACAAGAAAATCTCTTAAACCTCTAAACTTTTAAACTTTTAAACTCTTAAACCATCTTCCCATGCACGTCCTGACTGAACTCTTTGAAAACTTTGGTGTTGATTGGCCTAAGTTTTTAGCGCAGACGATTCTTTTTCTGATTGTCTATTTAATTTTGCGCCGTTTTGCTTTTTCTTCGGTGATTAACATGTTGGAAGAGCGTCGTCGTCGCATTGAAGAAGGGCAACTCAATGCAGAGAAGATTAAAAAACAGCTTGCTGAATCAGAGTTGCGATATGAGGAAATCTTGCGCAAGGCACATGCTGAGAGTAAGGCGATTATTGAGGAAGCTCGTGCTGCTGCCGAGGCTTCAACTAACAAGGAAATTCAACGCGCGATCAAGGATGCTGAAGGAATTATTGCTCACGCCAAGGAAGCCATCGCCATCGATCGTCAGCGTATGGTCGAAGAAGTCAAACGCGATATGATTAGCTTGGTCGTCAATACTACTGAAAAAGTTGCTGGCAAAGTTCTCAATCAAGATGATCAACAACGCTTGAATAAAGAAGCGGCTCAGGCATTAGCTTCCTAAAATTTTTTTTACTCTATCCTATTTTCTCATGAAGATTCCTCGCGAAGCCCAACGTCACGCTCGTCATCTCTTTGACGCGTCGTTTGTCGAAGGACGTCTTGATGCCAAGCGCAGCCTTGCTGTGGCTGATGCGCTAGTGGCGACAAAACCGCGTCACGGATTTCAAATTTTAAAAGAATTTGTTCGTCTCGTTCGCTTGGAACTACAAAAACATACTGCTCTCATTGAAAGCGCGATAACCCTCGATGAAGTTTCCACCAAAGCGATCGTCGATGTGCTCCAAAAACGTGATCCTCAAGTCGAGGTCATTACAGCTACGAACGCTTCTCTCATCGGTGGGACGAGGATTCGTTTGGGAAGTGATGTCTGGGATGGAACCGTTCTTAATCGTCTTCAACAACTCAAAAGCTAAAAAATTAGCCATAAAAGAACACAAACTAAAAAGTCATTAACTGCAAAGAACGCAAAAAATGCGGGCAACAATTTTTCTAAACTCTTAAACTCTTAAACTTCATTCCATGAGCACTCTTCTACAAGACCTAGAACAAAAAATCGGCGCCCTTCGTGATGCGGCCGTAACGAAAAGCAATGTTGGCACCGTTCGCGAAATTGGTGATGGTGTGGCCCGTATTGAAGGATTGAGCGGCGTCATGCTCAACGAAATGTTAAAGTTTCCTGGCGATGTTTATGGTATCGCTTTGAACCTCGAAGAAACTGAAGTTGGGGCGATCATCCTTGGCGATTACACGAAGATCAGCGAAGGAGATGAAGTCACCACGACAGGTCGTCTCCTCCAAGTTCCTGTTGGCAAGAAGCTCCTTGGTCGTGTGGTCGATGCATTGGGTCGTCCAATTGATGGAAAAGGCGAGATCGGTGCTGAAGCTTCCTATCCTGTTGAAAAAATTGCGCCTGGTATCATCAAACGTCAAAGTGTTTCTCAACCGGTGCAGACTGGTATCATGGCTATCGATGCAATGGTTCCAGTCGGGCGTGGTCAACGTGAGCTGATCATCGGCGATCGCGCAACAGGAAAGACAACGATTGCAATCGACACGATCATCAATCAAGCCCGCATTAATCGTGCTGGCGAGGAGAGTGGAGATCCTTCCTTCCGCCCGCTTTATTCCATCTACGTTGGTATTGGACAACGTGTCGCGAACATTGCTCGTGTTGTCAGCGTGCTTGAAAAAAATGATGCGCTCAAGTATACGATCATTATCGCTTCGACTGCTTCCAATGCGGCTGCGGATCAATATTTGGCGCCATTTGCAGGGGCAGCGATGGGCGAATGGTTCATGGATAATGGCATGGATGCCTTGATTGTTTTTGATGATCTTTCCAAACATGCTGTTGCTTATCGTCAAATTTCTCTCTTGCTCAAACGTCCGTCCGGTCGTGAGGCTTATCCAGGAGATGTCTTCTACCTTCACAGCCGCTTGCTAGAACGTTCCGCGCGTCTTAGCGAAAAGGCTGGTAATGGTTCACTCACAGCTCTTCCAATCATTGAAACACAAGCTGGTGACGTTTCAGCTTACATTCCAACGAACGTTATTTCGATTACTGACGGTCAAATTTATCTCGAGACTGATCTTTTCTATCAAGGTATTCGTCCTGCAATTTCCGTTGGTCTTTCCGTTTCGCGTGTTGGTTCTGCCGCGCAGATCAAAGCGATGAAGCAAGTTGCAGGAAAACTCAAGGGTGACCTTGCTCAGTTCCGCGAGTTGGCAGCCTTTGCTCAATTCGGAAGTGACCTCGACGCCCGCACTAAAGCTCAATTAGAGCGTGGTCAACGGATTGTTGAACTTTTCAAACAAGTCCAATACCGCCCGCTTCCTGTTGAACTCCAATCAGCGATTCTCTGGGCAATGCAGAAAGGTTATTTCGATGCGGTACCAACTGATAAAGTAAAAACTTACCAAAACGACATGGAAGAATTCCTCTCCACGCGCAAAGCTTCAATCTTGGCGTCCATCCTCGCTAAAAAAGCGTTTGATGCGGAGATTGAAAAAGAGCTCGGCGCAGCACTTGATGAATTCAAAGCTTCAGTTCGATAATTATTCACCACTTTTTTAACTTTCTAGCATGGCCAACACTCGCGATATTCGCCGACGGATTAAGTCGGTTAAGAACACCGCCCAAATTACCAAGGCGATGGAGATGGTTGCTGCCTCGAAGATGCGACGTGCGCAGCAGGCCGCAACAGCCGGCCGTCCTTACTCCGAGGTTCTCAATCACGTCCTTGTTTCACTTCGTGATCGCGTCGACGCTACGGAACATCCGTTGTTGGCGGTGCGCGAAGTCAAAAAAACACTCGTTATCCTGATCACTTCTGATAAAGGACTTTGTGGTGCGCTCAATACCAACGTTCTGCGTGAGGCTTCCAATCTTGATGTGAATACAACTGAATTTGTTGCAATCGGTCGGAAAGGGGCTTCCTTTCTAGCTCGGACCGGGCGCAAAATGATTGCTGACTTCACGCTTCCTGATCATCCGACCTTTTTGCAAACGAAGCCGATCTCCA
>VHCR01000108.1 GCA_016871655.1 Verrucomicrobiota bacterium | reverse complement strand
CCAAAGCATCAGCATCTTTTTGATCGATGCGTGCAAGGCCTCCTGGAGTCGCTACGGTGAACGTGCCGCCGAGAGACTGAGTCACGATAACTTGTGTGCCAGCAGGAAGGACTAGCGTTGTGCCGCTTGGAATCTGAATTGCGTCGCAATCGCGTTTAAGGATGATTTCTTGGTGCATAAAATTGGAAGATCGAAGTTGGAAGATAGAAAATCAAAGGTTAGGTTGTCGATCCAAGAATATTAATTTTAAATTTTCCCGCTTGAGGATTTAATTGATCTGAAAGCGTAGAAGCAGGTGAGGCACAAGAGGAGGATTTTTTAGATATTGTTTCCGAAGCTGGATCCAGTGCAGAACGGAGAGCCTCTTCGACAAGTTGAGCGCAATGGATTTTCATCGGAGGGAGGGCTCCAAGTGGTGCAGAGAGTTCTTCTCCTGATAGGGAAAGAGCTTCTTCAGGGGTCTTCCCTCGGATCAATTCGGTAGCCACGCTGGCAACGGCAATTGCTGTTTGACATCCGAAGCTTTGAAAGGTGGCACGATCAATGACGCGCCGGCCGTTTTTTTCCTCTTTGAATTTAATCCAAAGACGGAGCATGTCGCCGCAGTTGGTGCTTCCAACGGTTCCCATCGCATCGGCAGCGACCATCTCCCCCATATTTTGAGGCTCTGCAGCAGCCCGTTCAATTTTTTCTGTAAGGGAAATATCAGTCATGAGTTTCCTCTTTTTCAATCGTATAGCGTGGGAGCGAATGGTCGGCTTTTTCTGAGTAAGCATCGATGCCACCTCGCAAGGCTTTGACATTGGCGAAGCCATGGCCTGCAAAATAAGCGGCGGCATCGAGTGAGCGTTCACCTTGATGATCGATGAGAACAAGGAGTTCGTTTTTGGGCCAACGTCCCATAGCTTCCTGCATCAACTCTTGAGTAAGAAGTTGGCTTGTTGGAAGATGAACGGCTTCGAACTCTTCTCGTGTCCGCAAGTCCAATAAATGAACTTCGGAGAGCGAGATGTCATGAAGTTTTTTGTGCAAGGCAAGTGGCTCGATCCACATTTTTTCATCTTCTTGGTGGCTTGTCTCAATTTCAGTGAGAACTTGGTGTGGATCTAAACCACCGCTGCGAGTGCAGAGTTGTTGCAATGTTTCTTCCAAATCAAAACCACAACTGCTGCAACCGCCAAGATGATAGCGACGAAAGAGCGTCCGCTTCGCGCCCGGATAATGCGCGAGGAGATCACGCATGGAGCTGTGCGGGGAGATTTTTGAAGAAGAGTGTTTCATGAAAAAGAAATAAGAGAATAGCCACAAAAGAATAGAAAGAACACAAAGAAAAATCTCTTTTTCTTTTAGATAATCGAAAAATAATTCTTTTGAGTTGCTTCTACAATCAAGGTCTGAGCTGTCTTCCAAAGTTCTTCAGAACCTTTTTGAATCAACGCATTTTTTTCTAAAGCCATAGAAGGTGTGATGGAAAACTCCTTCCACGTGCCGCCACCAGAAGAAAAATTGAGAAGCATGGCAAGAAACCGATCCAAACTTTTTGCAAAAGCAGCTTCAGGAGTTGCTCCATCTTCAAATTCCAACCATAAATTCAAAAAAGCTTGAGACTGTTGTTTTGGTAAAAGGCCAAAAATTTTTTCTGCAGCCTGACGTTCTTTTAAAAAGAGAGCATGCTCATCTTTGCGATCATATAAAAAAGTATCTCCTGCTTCGATCTCAACAAGATCATGAATGGCTAATAATTTTAACGTGTGTAAAAGATCGATGGGCTCATTGCTATACTCTGCAAGCACCATTGCTGCTATCACCAAGTGCCATGAGTGTTCAGCGGAATTTTCTCGACGTGATGTTCCAAGAACCTTGTGCTTTCGTAAAATGTTTTTGAGCTGATCAATTTCTACGAGAAATGCTAGCTGTGCGGTTAGCAATGTTGGGAGAGAGGATGGTGTCATTGAAAGCAGTATAATAAAAATTCATTGCTAAGAAAAAATCTCTTTTTTGTGTTCTTTCCGTTCTTTTGTGGCTATTTGTTTTTAATCTCTTTTTAGCAATCTATCCATGAATCAATCCCACCGCAAACATCCCAAGGCCCTCTACGAAGGGCGATGGATTTTTTTTATTTTAGGTTTTTTATGGCTTGCTGCAATGGTTATGCTGCCATTGATCGCTTTGCCATTGGGGATCTTGATTATTTTTTCAGCTTATTTTTTTCGAGATCCTGAAAGAAACATTTCTGCAGATCCTGCGATCATTGTTTCTCCTGCCGATGGGACAGTAACATTGATCGATGAAGTAGAAGGCGTCGAGGGAGATCCTTATTTGACGATGCGCTTAAAACGGATTTCGATTTTTCTTTCTGTTTTTGACGTGCATGTCAATCGCACACCAATTGCCGGAGAGTTAATTCATAGCGAGCCGCGTGGAGGCCTTTATCTCGATGCCCGCAAGCCAGAGTCATCGATTCTGAATGAAAGCCGGCTCTGGATTATTCAAGGGGAGCGAGGGCTTGTTGGCGTCAAACAAATCACTGGAGCGATTGCGCGCCGGATTGTTCCTTGGTCTCAAGTTGGAGATCACTTAGAAAAAGGAGAACGGTTTGGGATGATTCGATTTGGATCACGGACGGAGCTTTATCTTCCGATGGAGACTGAAATTTTAGTGAAGGTGGGGGATAAAGTTGCTGGAGGGTCCAGCGAAGTTGCGTGGTGGCAGTAAATATGGTAGTTTTAGGGCTGCATGAATAATCAAGAGCCAAAAATTTACCTCCTTCCTAATTTAATGACGGCAGGAAATCTTTTTTGTGGATTTGCTGCAGTGCTTAAAATTATTGAAGCATCATTGCTTGATGCTGCTGGAAAGTCAGCCATCGCAAATTATCACATGGCTCTGGCTTTTATTTTGGGAGCCTGCGTCTTTGATTTGCTTGATGGGCGCTTGGCGCGGCTTGGAGGACATGAGAGTCCCTTTGGGCGCGAGTTTGATTCGTTAGCAGATGTGGTCTCGTTTGGCCTAGCGCCAGCATTGCTCGTACATCAAATCGTTTTGCAAGATTTTCATCGCACTGGTTGGGTGATTGCTTTTATTTATCTTCTTTGTGGTGCCTTGCGATTGGCTCGATTTAATTGTTTGTCGATTCAAGCTGAATCCGTAAAGGCGGATGGAGCACATCCCTCTTCAGAGTTTATCGGCTTTCCAATTCCAGCTGCAGCTGGTGTGATTGCTTCATTGACCCTTTTAATGTTATGGCTTAACGAGGGTGAGAGAACAATTGGGTTATGGAAGTTTGTATTGCCGCCTACGTTGCTTTTCCTTTCATTCATGATGTTTAGTCATGTGAAGTATCCAAGTTTTAAAGGGCTCGGTTGGCGCTCCCAACGTTCGATTCCTCGTTTTTTGATTATTATTTTAGTTTTGATTTTTGCTGCAATCAATTACGAGTGGATGCCTGCTCTTCTTTTTATCATCTACTTGCTGTACGGATTCGTAAGGCCTTTTCTCTCCAAGCCGCTCCGAGATGAGATTGAAGAGGAGCAGCCTCAAGAACACCTTGATCAAATGCCACAATGATCAACATTCCATCCAATATTTATTCCGAAGAACGCTTAAATGATGGGAGTGTTTCTCCTAAGAGTGTTGCGGACCGTTCTGTAATTTCCGGAAAGCTGGCCGAGTCTGCAACAGCAAAAACTTTTATTGAAGCACCGCAAAAGTTTTTTGGAAAATATATTGAATTGGATGTTGGGAAAAGAACATTAGAGGAGAAAGAGGCGAATCAAGCCGTCAGAAAGGAATTTCACGGAAATCTTCACGCATTTTTTGGGCCTCTGCTTGCAGAGTATCTTTATCCACAGGAACAGCACGAAAAATTTTTACAAAAAGGGGCCCCCTTAACACCTGAGTTTGCTCAAAAGATCGTGAGCAAAGGTATGGAGATGATGGAGGCTCTTGCTAACTCTTGTATAGAATCTCTCGGTGATGAGGCCAAAAAATTATCGCAACCAGATTTATTAGATCAAGCGATGGTACGCTATGCTGATGAGCAGGAGGCTCTCGTAGCAAAGCAAGGTGGCATAATCGACGTGCTTCCGCATACCGCAAAAGCAGTTGCCGGTGGAGCGATGGCTGCCTTTGCTGTTGCTACGATGGGACATCTTACTCCTACCGATATCTTTTTCCTAGCTGATTTACTCGCAGATAAAAAACTATCAAAATCGATAGAAAATTTTATTACGGCACGATTAGTGCAGCATATTGAACATCATTTAGAGTCTTATTTGGAGGAGCGAAGAAGTTCTAACACCCCTCTTAGTATGGAAGAAGAGAAGAGTTTGAGAACATTATTGATGGATAGGAGTTTTTACTTCAGTCGTGAATCGGCTGCTCCCGCGGCAACATCTGTAATGATACGTGCAGAGAATCTCTCGGTAGGGGGAGGGACGGATGTCGATACTCCTATCGGTGCTATCAATTACATACTTTTTTCTCCGATGGAAAGTGTTAGTGGAAGTGGAGCTCATAGCCGCCTCTTTCGTGATGGAGTGACTATGCTCATTGGTAATATAAAAAAAATCCAAGATTCCATGTCAGAGACGACCGTTTCCGCTGAAGAATTATCGAAAATTAAGAGAGCAATTGCTGTTGCAGGCAAAAAAGCCGCGGCAGCTGTTGCTGAGCAAGGGAATGCTGGAACTTGGAGAGATGTTTCCGATCAAGAGCTGCCACCAATCAGTACGCTTGCTGCAGCTAAGAACAAAACGCTACCCCCTCCTTGGAGGAGAGGAATCTAAAAATAAATGCTAAAATTTTGTTGATTTATTTTTAGAAAAAGTAATTCTGCTCTTCTGACACCGTCGGATACTAACAACCAACGTATTTTTTAAAACCAACCTTTTTATTTTATGAGTGATATCACAGCACAAATGGCAGCTAGCATGGGTAGTATCGATGCCCAAAATCAGCTCAGTGCGACTCAAGCAACTGCAAATACCAATACGACTGAATCAACTACAAGTACGAGTACAGGAGCAGGGACAACTCATACATTCTCATCAATATCTGGAAATTCTTTGACTATTGATCTTCCTCAAAAAGGTGCTCCTGGAGCTGGAATTACATTTGGCGGGTCCGGAATTGGGCCTGATGGCATTGGTGGGCCTGGTGGCATTGGCGGAATTGGGGATGGACATGGAGGGGCTGATCAACCGGGCGGTCTTGGTGGCGTCGGCGGATTTTTAGGAGTGGGCGATAATAATCCTGTGGCCAAGATGGCTGGTTATTCCATGAAGCAATTAGCACAAGAATATCCAGACATAGCGAATGAGATTGTCTCCTTGGCTAAGGAGGGGAATCTTCAGAGCGCTGCTGCAAAGTATGCACCAGCAGCCACTGATGTGAAAGATGCTTTCAAAAGCGAGATGAAAGACACAGCTAAAGATATTGCTGATCACCCTTTTGCTGTTGACGAAGTTAGAACGCCAGGAGGCGTTGGCGGCCCTGGTCAAGTAGGAGGTTTAGGAGGGCTTCAACATCCATTAGGAGATCTCGC
>VHCR01000107.1 GCA_016871655.1 Verrucomicrobiota bacterium | reverse complement strand
ACGCGCCGCAAAACCATGAACAAATATGGGGGCTTCGCGCCCCCAAACCCCGCGGTTCGGGGGGAACTATTGGCGGTGCTAACGCACCGCTAAAAGATCCGAACCAAAGAACAAGAAACCGATCTCAAACACAAAACTTCTGATACTGCCAATCAATCACTCCAACACGAGAAAAAATCAGCCTTCCAGGCCCATTCAAAAAACTAACCCTATGGCACCAAAATATGCAATATCTGGAACCGACCCCTTTTCAAATTTTCTGACGGGCTCCCAATGACCGTTTCACTGGCTGACCCCAGGGCTGTTGAATCTCTATATTCTCACTTTTACTATTATCGCGTGTAGAATCTTCTTCGAGAGATTAAAGTGAGATGTTTTAAAATTTTACTTTGTATCTATGCCATTTGCTTGTGCGGCTTTTGCTTTTGCCTGTTCGATCATAGAGATGGCAGTTTGACTTAAATGAGCGGCTTGATCATCACTTCCTTCCACAACAACTTGAAGTGCTCTTATTCCTTCTTCTGCAACCTTAATCGCTTGTTCATACAAGCAAGCTTGTTTTATTTTTACCTTACATCGTGCCTGGTCTTCTAAATCTTTCCATTCTATTTTTTTTGCCATTGTTGTAGCAACTGCCAACATCCAGTCAGCCTTTTGTTCCAAATGTTTTTCCCCATGGATAATTTTTTTATAATCGTCAGCAGCACGTTTTGCTGTTTTAGCAGCGACTAACCATAAGTCTGCTTCTTCCTCGTTTGATCTACATTTTGAAACTGAAGCATGGTAACACCTGCCAGCTTCCTGCAAAGCAGCTGCTACCTTTGTATTAATAGCCGCTTTTTCTTCATTTACCCAAGCCTTTGCTGCCTCGTGGTAACACTTGGCAGCGTCATGATATTCTATCTTTTCTTTTTGAAGTATCCTGTTCTCTTCATTACTCAATTCTCCTTTTTTTTCTATTTGCTCTAAGACCCACTTTACATGGCCTAATTGTTCACTACTTTTTTCAGCAGTAAAAGCTGCCTTTTCAAAACATGTTGCTTGCTCTAAATTTTCTTGCAGCCAAGCCTCTGCGCTCTTTCGATGATACTTAGCAGCATCCTGCAACCGTTCTATGATTGTTTTTTGAAGAGCTATCATCTCTTCATTGTTCTGTTTTGCTTCTCTTTTTTTCAGTTCCTGGAGTCTATGTGGAACACGAAATGCTAATATAACATTACTTTCATGAATAGAAGCTGCTGCTTTTTGAAAATACTCTGCTTGTTTTTGATATCCTTGCCTCCATGCTTCTGTTGCATTGTCACAATATTGAGCAGCAAGTTGAGATTGTTCTAGGATTGTTTTCTGAAGAGCAGCTTGTTCCTGGCTACTATTTTTGTCTTCTCGCTCATCACGTTTGACGTCTTGATAAGCATGAGCACTTTTTGATGCCGCAGATGCAACCGCTTCCAAACACCTTGCTTTTTCTGGATTTCCTTCCAGCAAAACCTCTGCTGCTTCTTTTCTATTCTCAGCAGCTTGTTGGTACCGTTCTATGATTGCTTTTTGAAGAGCTACCCATTTTGGATTTTCTTCTTTGCTCCGCAACATACTTTCTAATTCACGTCGAGCGCTAATGAATGAATAAAAACTCTTGTCAAGAATAGAAACTGCTTTATTAAAACATTCTGCTTTTTGTTGCTCCCCTCGCACAGAAGCCTCCATTCCTCTTTGAGAATACTCTAAAGACAACTGATGCTGTGCTATTATTCTCTTTTGCAGAGCTATCCATTCTGAATTTTCCTCTTTTCTGTCCAAAAGATTTTTGACCTCTTCTTGGAGTTCTCGCAATCGATGAGAGCGGTTGGATGCAAAAGAATCAGCTTTCTTAAAAAAGTCTGTTTGTAGCTTCTCTTTTTTTAACAAGAGCGTTGCTTCTTCTAGATAATGCTCTGCGATTTGTTGATATCCCTCTACGATGCCTTTCCAGAAAGCAATAATTTCACTACTACTGTTTTCTTCTCTCTTAGCTCTTTCTTTAAGTGCATTAGCAGCCCCATCGAGCAAATCCTTACTGGAAACCACAGGGCCATTTCTACCCACACCATAAAAATCATTGCAACGTTTCTCTTGCTCTTCCTTTCCTACCCAAAAAGAGTTATCAGACCTCCTATAACAAAGGTCACTAAATTGTGTTGCTTGTTCTTTATTTCCTTGCATCCAAGCAATGGCAGCTTGTTCTGAGTAGTGCGCAACGGCTTGATATCCTGTGGCTATTTTCCTCCAATGTGTTACTTGCTCTTCATCTTTTTTTTCTTTTGCTTGAGCAACTTTTTCTAATGCGTCTGCAGCTTTTTCTAGTATGTCGATATTATGGCCGAGTGAGCTAACAGCTTTATCAAAAAAAATCTCTTTTCCTTGAAATTGTTGATCCCAAATTTCTAGAATCACTTTATGATACTGGACAATTTTTTTCCAAAGAGCTGCTTGTTCAGTCTCATTTTGTTGTGCTGCTTCTGCTGCTTTTTGTATTCCTTTAACAATGGTCTTCCTTTTGAGATTTTTAGAATACTCATTAGCTCCTCTATAATTTTTTTCATCCAAAAGTGTTGCCATCTTCTGATATTCTCGTTTCCAGGCAATGACTGTTTGACGAGAACGTTCTGCGCAATTCAAATAGTGCTTGCTGAGTGCCTTCCATAAAATTGCTATTTCCTTGTCATGATTGATAATAGCTTCTTTGGTTTTTTCTAGTGTTTGAGCTGCTTTGATGAGTTGATTACTCCAAGCAGAAACAGCCTGATCTGTCTGCTCGGAATATTTTTTGTGCCTTGTACTGGCACTTATTTCTTCTGCTTCCTGAGTCCAGTACTCTGCAAGATAGCGATGTTGTGCGGCCATTTTTTCCCAATACTCTCTAAGCTCTTTATCTCCGAGAGCTAAAGACTCTCTTGCGTGTTGCCAGCTTGTCACAACTTCTTTCCATTGCTGATGGACTTTTTCCCATAAATCAGCTTGATCGCTATTTTTAGAATCAAAACTTTTAGCTTTTGTAGAAGCGTTTTCTGCTGCTTGAGTTGCATACTTCTCAAAATCAGTGAATTTATCAGTAGCATTTTCCGTAGATATCGGTAGGGCCTTCTGATAGATTTCCTCTTGTTGTTGCGTAAGATTTTTTATAAAAAAATCCCACGATTGCTGCACGACTTCTGAGTATCGTTGCCTTTCTTTATGAGGGTAAAAGTTAAAGAAGGGGTTACCTTCTATTAATTGATAAGCAGCGATGGCCTTATCCATTTTCTCAACAGCCTGCCCTGCCAATTGAAATGCTTTTTCAGAGTACTTAACCCCTTCATCACTTCCTACGAAAGCTTTTGATGCTTTTGATAAACCTTGTTTGATCTCATCTTGAAATTTTTTTGCTTCACAAACAAGGGAAAAAGTCTCCCAATGTGTTTCTTGATTGCTCGCATATTTTTCCCAATACGTTTGCTGAAATTGAGAGCTCATTGCTGTTGCTGCTCTCCAATCTTCAAGCGCTTTCTGGGAAAATTCGACTACTTTTTTCCACGAGATTCTCTGCTCTTCTTCACTACCTTTTTCTACGCATTCTTGAGCTCGTGCAAATGCAGATTGAGCAACAAAGCTACCTTCTTTACTACGACATAAAATAGCTTTTATTTTCTTAGCAAAGATATCTCCTTTTTCTATGTTCTCGTTAAGAGCAGAAATTTCTCTCTGCATAGTCATTGCTACTTTTTGATAATCTTGAGCAAGACGCTGTAAACCACAAGCAGTACTACCATAATACTCAAAATCCCATTCTTCTACATGACTTTTAGCAGCTCGTTGATAAACCCCTACTGTATGTTCTATATTTTGAGCTACTTCTTGCCATAAATCAGCTTCTCCGATCTTTCCTGCATGACACAATTCATCTGCTTGACTATTCCATTCTAGAGACAGCTTCATTGCTTCTGCAGCTTCACTTAAACAAATAGCGCTGGAAAAATAATCAGGACCGTTTTGCTGACCATTACTGGAATGATATTTGTGTAGCAATGCTGCAGCTTGTTCTACAGTCTCAGCGATTTTTGCCCACGCGTATGATAATTGCTGATTTCCTCTAAGTTGAAAGCTCTCTGCCTGCCTCCACGCCGTATCAGCTATCTCCCAAGCTTTAGCAGCTCTTCTCCAAAATGATTTTTGCGAGTAATCTATTTCCTTATTCTTTTCAGCTTTTTCTCTTACTTTAATAGCGCATTCCATAGCTCGTACTGCCTTAGAACAAAAATCTTGAGCTTTGATGGTTCTATCGGAATCTGTTTCCAAAACATCTTCCTTTTTATCTTCATTTTCCTTCTGCTGTTTTGTTCTCTTCTGCTCTTCTATATGAAACATAATGCCGTCTCTGGGATTGGGAACAGTTTTTGCTCTTTGTATTTCTCCCCATAATGCAGCATCACTCCAAGATGACTCTTTATTGACGACATCTTCTAACATTTCTCTCCATTCTTGCTTCAAATCTTCTCGATGCTCTGGAACAAGTTTCAAATCTTTTTCTATAGCTTCAGCATAACGCAACCAAGTAGCAGCAACAGTTTGAACTTCTCCTTTATATTGATTCCAAAGCTCCATGGACTTATATGGATTTCCAAGCTCCGTGGACCTATGCTTTTCAGCCACCATAGCTGCTAACAGAGCTGCATGCGCAATATCCTCAGCTTTCCTAGCTTCTCCCCAAAGGATATTTCCAACCCAATAACGAGCTTCATTTTCGTACCTTTCGGTATCTTGTTTCCAGTTTGTTTGTAAATTTTCTGGATAGATTGGTATTGCAGCTAGAGTTTGCTTCATAGTTAGAGCCAAACAAGTATAAGCCTCTGATGCGATTTGAGCTTCCTGTTGAAATCGTTTCCAGAGTGATATTGTTTCACGATGAGATATGCTGTTAGCCTCATCCTGAGTATCATAGGCAATGCTCTCATATTTTTTGGCTTCGCCTAAGGAAACTTTATGAGCCCAATCAAAATGCCAGCTCAACCCTTGGAAATAAATAGTTAGAACTAATTTTTTAGATTCCTCATCAATTCCTCGTGAACCTTCATGATAAGATCTTCTAACTGCTTCTCGGTATAATTCCAATGCCTTTTGATTATTTTCTTTTTTCTTTTCCCATTTTTCTTTTTCTAGCCCTGACGCCCCGGCAAATTCTTCCAAGACTTTGTTAACCTCTTGTTCTACCGATTCATGAAGAGCAATCAGTCTCTCTACTCGGTTATTCCATTCATCGAAACAAGCCATCCAATTTTCCCAATCTTTATATAAGTCTGATAATTTTCTAATAGCCTCTTCGGCTTTCTTTTCTTGTTGGGATGGTTTTCTTTTTTCAGATTGTTTTTCCTGTTTTTTTGCTTCGACTACTGGAGCTTGAACTAATGATGTTGAACTTTCTGATTCTTCCTCAAAGTTACTATTATGAGAAGAGGTTGAATCTTTTTGTAGCTTGGCTTGCAGTGCTGCTATTTCTTTTTGAAGTTCTTCAGCATATTTCAGGTCAAAATTCGGGCTCTCTTTATTCTTGGCGTCTGTCAGCGCGCGGTGC
>VHCR01000106.1 GCA_016871655.1 Verrucomicrobiota bacterium | reverse complement strand
TTATTGGGTCAGTTTTTAGAGTCACTCGGACGCAAGAAGGCAGGCACAGCTTTGCAAGAGCTCTTGGAGGAGGTTCCAGCAACAGCAATGTTGGTTTTGGCTGATCAGGAAAAAAAAGTTTCGGTGAGTAGTTTAAAGCCTGGTGATTGGATTCGGATTTACCCTGGAGAAAAAATTCCAGTTGATGGAACACTTATCGAAGGGAGGTCTTTTGTCGATGAATCGCTTTTAACGGGAGAATCATTGCCGGTAGAAAAAGAAGAAGGAGTCTCTCTGCATGCTGGAACAGTTAATGGTCATGGGAGCTTTGTGATGCGGGCCGAAAAAATGGGGGTTGCAACGGTATTGGGCCAGATGAGAGAGATTGTTTTGAGGGCGCAGGAGCATTGCGCACCGGTTCAAAAATTGGCTGATCGCATTGCTGCAAAAATCGTTCTGTTGATTTTTGGTGTTGCTGTAATGACTTTCTTGGCTTGGTATTTCCTACATCCTGAGATGGGTAGTGCTTTTGCCTTAGCTCGCGCATTGTCGGTGCTCATGATCACATGCCCCTGCGCCTTGGGTTTGGCAACGCCATTGGCGCTTAGAGTTGGTATTGGAAGTGCGGCTCGTCAAGGAGTGCTGGTGCGAGATTCAGTGGCGCTCGAACAATTGATGAAGGCAACGATGATGATTTTTGATAAAACGGGAACGTTAACCGAAGGAAAATTTGAAGTCAGCGGAGTAAAAAATTTTTCAACTCTGCCAATCGAAGAATGGCTTTCTATCCTTGCTGCAGCCGAGCGAGGGAGTGAACATCCTCTCGGTGCTGCCATTTTGCGTTATGCAGAGGCACAAGGGGCGGCAAAAAAAGATGTTTCCTTTTTTGAAGCAGCCCCTGGTGGCGGAGTTCGTGCTGTCGTTGAGGGGCAGCGAGTCCTTGTTGGAAATAGAAAATTTTTAGAAAAAGAAAAAATCGATGTGAGCGCGAGGGAAGATTTTTTTGAAAATCAAAAATCAACGATGGTTGCGATCGCTATCAATCATGTTTTAGTTGGAGCAGTGATGTTAAGCGATCCGTTAAAAACAGAGGCAAGCGAAGTTGTTGCTGCATTGAACAAGGCGGGTCTCAAAGTGGCGATGTTGACAGGAGATCATAAAGCTATTGCAAAACAAGTTGCAGATGAACTCGGAATTTCTATTTGGAAAGCTGGCCTCTCACCTCAAGAAAAAGCAGCGCAGATTGAAGAGTGGCAACGAGCTGGTAAAAAAGTTGTCATGGTCGGCGATGGTATCAATGACGCTCCAGCACTCAGTCTGGCTGATGTTTCATTGGCTGTGCATCGCGGCTCTAATCTTGCTAAAGAGACGGCAGGAATCATTTTGATGAAGCCTTCTTTGAAATCGATTTTGGTCGCGCGAACCTGGAGCCATCGCACGATGGCTGTCGTTCATCAAAACTTATTTTTTGCTTTTGCTTACAACTTGCTTGCCGTTCCATTAGCAGCTGGCCTTTTTTATTCGTCACTGGGCCTACTTCTCAATCCGATGTGGGCAACAGCCGCCATGAGCTTGAGCTCCCTTTCGGTGGTTGGAAATTCATTGCGACTAAGATGGAAGATAGAAGATTGAAGATAGGAGTCGACGCCTTCGGCAAATCAAAAATAAAAACAATAGAATATCAAATTTTAAAAATAATTTTGGCTTAAGCTTTATTTACTACATTTCGCCTGCGACAAGCAGGCTTCAACTTCTATCTCCTATCTTCTGTCTTCCATCTACTAATTTACTTCTTCTCCAGCTCCTGCATCGGATTTTTCTTTTTCTCTTCCAATTGAAATTGAAAATGATCTTTCACGAGTTGGCGTGGCCAGAAGTTGAGGTCGCGATGAATTTCAGGGAGTTCTTCGTGAGGGTCAACTTGAACCGATTTCAATTCTTTGTTGGTGATGAGAAGTTTCGAAACTTTTTGATTGTTCGTGCGCCAAATCTCCGCAGGAATTTGAAACTCTTCGCTTGTGCCATCGCTGTAATCAAGCTTCAAAGGAATTGGCATGATGAGACCTCCTTGATTGCTGAAATCAATTACATAAAAGTTCCGTTTGGTCGTGAGAATGTTAGGATCAATTTCTTCTTCTTCCAATTGTTTTAAAAGTTTTTGAAATTTTTCTTGTTCGCTTGGAAGAACAGAAAATTCATCGTAGCTGCTATAAAAATCTTTCAGCTCAGGATGCAATTCAGCATAAGTCTTGATATTAGCATCACGAATTTCAGCAACTGTTTTGACGCGGTCTTCTTTTTCTTTTTTCGCAACAAGCTTGTCGATGGAAGGGGTGCCGGTGTCGAGAATGTATTGATGAACCGTGTCGACGGAGATACTGCAAGGATCGATGGAGTAGAACCAGCCACGCCAGAACCAATCAAGGTCGCGGCCACTGGCGTCACCAATGGTGCGGAAGAAATCAGCTGGCTCTGGGCGTTTGAATTTCCAGCGGTTCGCATAGGTTTTGAAAGCAAAATCAAAACGATCGGGTCCGAGGACTGTATCGCGTAGGAGATTGAGACCTGCAGCGGGCTTGGCATAGGCGCTTCCGCCTAACTTTAGCAACGAATCAGCGGTGGTCATGATCGGAACAAGATCTGGGCCAGTCATGTATTTTGTAAGATTGCGTGGAACAGAGCGATCGTTGTGAAATCCTTTTTCCCAAAGATCCGTCGCAAGATGTTCTAGAAATGTGTTGAGACCTTCATCCATCCATCCCCATTCCCGTTCATCACTGTTGACGATCATCGGGAAAAAATTATGTCCCACTTCATGAATGACGACGGCGATGAGTTCTTCCTTTTTCTCTCGAGAATACGTCCCATCTTTTTCTGGACGCGTTCCATTAAAACAGATCATCGAAAACTCCATTCCAAAAATAGGACCATTGATCGAATTTACTGTTGGGTAGGGGAAGGGAAAGGTGTGCTTGGTATAAACCTCCAGCGTGTGGAGAACAGCAGCTGTCGAATATTTGGACCAGAGAGGTTCGGCTTCTTTGGGATAAAAAGACATTGCCATCGTCCGCTTTTGAGGATCAGCACAAACGGAAGCGGGAGCACCCTGCGCATCCCAAATAAATTTGCGTGAGGAAGCAAAAGCAAAGGCGCGAATATTATCAGCTTTGAAGATCCAGGTTTTTTTTCCAGAGGAATGATGGGTTTCATTTTGTTGAGCTTCTTTTGGAGTTACAATGAAGACCGGATGCTTGGCTGTTGTAGCTTCTTTCAAGCGTTGGCGTTGTGTCGCTGTTAAAACTTGTTCTGGATTTTGAAGCTCTCCGGAAGCGCTTACAATGTGGTCGTCAGGGGCAGTGATCTTGACGAGATAGTTTCCAAATTCGAGGGAGAATTCTCCAACGCCAAGATAGGCTTTGTTTTGCCAGCCACGCACATCGGTGTAAGAACACATGCGAGGATACCAGTTGGCGATTTCAAAAATATAGTTTTTATCTTTTTTGAAATATTCATAGCCAGTCCGCACAGGAAGTAAGGTTCCATCGTTGATGCGATAATGCCAGCTGATGTTGAAGCGAAGAGTGCTTCCAGGCACCAATGGCGTTGGAAGATCAATCCTCATCATCGTGTCGTTAATAACAAAGGAAAGCGGCTTGCCTTCGGTATCGGTGACAGCATCAATCGTCGAGCTTCCATCAAATTTTTCTTTGAGCAACTCTGCTTGAAGTGTTTTAGGATGAAATTTTTCAAGGTGAATTGAGTCAGTTTGATTGCCTGATAAAACCTCGGTCAGATTGCTGGCAGAGTGCTTAGCAAAAAGATTGGCATCGAGTTCTAACCAAAGGTAGGTGAGCGTGTCGGGGGAGTTATTGTGATAGGTGATCGTTTCGGAGCCTTTTAAACTTTGTGTGTCTTCATCCAGTTCAACATTGATTTCGTGATCAGCTTGCTGCTGCCAATAGGCCTTACCAGGTGCTCCGGAGGCTGTTCGTTGATCATTGGGGGTTGGTAAAAACTCTGCTAGCGGTCGGAATTTGTCATAAGCCAACGGCTTTGTTGCATCGGGTGGGAGTGCGAGCGAGAGAGAGCTTAGAACTAATGATAAAAAGATAAGGGCCGGGAATTGCATGGTCGGATTTTATTGGCAGCGGGGAAAGATCCAAGTAAAAATTGAACCCCATGTTTTCATCTTGGCTTCAACGTTTCCTCTCAACTGACCTTCCTGTTAAAAAAAAGAAATCTGCTCAACGCGATTTTATCTTGGAAGAAGAGGCAAGGAGATTACTGCAAGCTCATTCGCCTAGCTTAGCAGAAAGAGTGACCATTTTCTGGAATCCTCGCATGCGCACGACTGCGGGATTAGCTTCTTATCAGCGTTGGGAGGTGATTCTTAATCCTGCACTTCAAAAAATTTCAGAGGCCGAAGTTGATAAAACCTTGCGTCATGAATTAGCTCACTTATTGGCACGCGACCGTTCCGGAAGAAAACGAATTGCACCTCATGGTCCCGAATGGCGTCAAGCATGTGTGGATCTTGGCATTCCTCATGAATCGCGGACGCATCAACTTCCCTTTGTTCGTCGCCGTCAGCAGCGAAAGTTTTTTTATCAATGTCCCTCTTGCAAAGAAATATTGAGTCGTGTCCGCAAACCACGCCATCCGATCGCCTGCCTTGCCTGTTGCCGAAAATATGCTGGCGGAAAATATGAAGAACGATTTCGGTTTGAGGTAAAAAACTAAGATAAAAATATTTTTTGATTATTTTGATTATTTGATTTTTTTTTTTTGATTATCTTATCTTGGCAGTTCAACCCCTAACCTATTAAAATATGAAAAACAAATCACTTCATACCTTCCTCTTAACAGCCCTAGTGGCCGCTAGCGCTTGCGTCATGGAGGTACGCGCGCAGACGACTAACATTCAGGATGAATCGACTATCTTAGACACGGGTATGGACATGTCTCCCATCTACAATGCTACTCAGATCTTACGCGGAATTCCTGACTCAAATCATGAAACAGTAAATTGCGATTCTTCAGTAACTCTTTCTTCGATAAGGAAGGGTGAAACAACGAGCTATTCTTTTTCCATGTGTTTAGATTTGTATAATAATTTTGGATATCTGCGGACCTCCCTGCCTAAACCTGTTTATCTTAAGCTCACTAATGCTGATGCAATTGACTCAAGTATTTTAGCTAAAGTCGACTCTCTCGGAGATTATACCGACTTTGTTCCAAAATCTGTAGGTCAGGTCACTCTGACTTACGAGGGCGATATTGTTATTAATGGAACAATAAGGCACATCACAGTAGATCAAATTGTTACCGTTAAAGAATAGTTCTATTTTCTCTTTTTTAAATTGATCCCGTAACGAAGTCATCCAACTTCATTGCGGGATTTTTTTATGTTTCTTTAAGAAAATTTCAGCTACCTTTCTTCGATGGAGTTTTCAGACCAGGAAAAAAAGTCTTTCTCTCGCGAGCCACTGCCGGCGAGCAAACGCATTTATCTTTCTGGAACGTTGCATCCTTCAGTGCATGTTCCGATGCGGGAAGTGACATTGTCTCCAACAAAAAAATTTGATGGGACGTTGGAACAAAATGAGCCGGTCCGA
>VHCR01000105.1 GCA_016871655.1 Verrucomicrobiota bacterium | reverse complement strand
GCCTGTGGTGCACTTGAAAGAAATTTTTCGTCAATCCGGCGGAAGTCAAATTATTGAGGCCGCTCACGCCGTCAATGAAGGGAGATTGCCGACGTTGCCTGAACCTGGAAGCGAGAGTGCTGCGAGTGATTTCTTTTTCATCAGTCGTGAGGAACCAGACGAAATTGTCTCAACGTTGATCAACCTAGTCCGTGATCGCATTCCCAAGCGCCTCGGCGTCGATCCTATCATGGAAATTCAAGTCTTGGCTCCCATGCATCGCGGGACACTCGGCATTGGCGAATTAAATACCAAGTTGCAAGCTAGCCTCAATCCTCCTCAGCAATATCGAAGTGAGACGATGGCTTATGGAGTCTTGTTCCGCGAAGGAGATAAAATTCTTCAAACAACGAATAACTACGACAAAGAAGTTTTCAATGGTGACATTGGCCGTATTCAAAAAATTGATCTCACTGAAAAAAATCTCACAGCACATTTTGATACGCGCAAGGTTGTCTACGATTTTTCTGAGCTAGATGAACTCACCCTCGCCTATGCCATCACGATTCACAAAAGCCAGGGCTCTGAATTTCCTGTTGTTGTCATGCCGCTAGCGATGCAGCAATATCTACTACTCCAGCGCAACCTCCTCTACACCGGCCTCACGCGGGGTCGCAAGCTTGTGATGCTTGTCGGTCAAAAAAAAGCCTTCACCACCGCTGTGCATAATGCCTCAACGCGGTTTCGATATGGGGGATTGTACACTCGCTTAAAAACTCAGTAACCGTCGATTGGAGCATTTTAAAAATTCCTGGTGCTGCGAAAAAACCTTGTCACTTCGGTTTAAAATTCAACTTCAAATGGCTAATACAAGCAATACCAAGGATCAAGCCAATAGAAATAGTTGGGAAACGTTTTTAATGCATTGCCAACATTGATTCGTCCCGCCATGACCTTTCCTTCAAGAACTGGAATTTTATCAGCAGTTTGCATGAGATGTGCGATTAGTTCATCATAAGAAAGTTTAGGAAAGTGAGCCATCAGCAAAGCTAATGCACCCGTGACATGAGGTGTTGCGAAAGAAGTTCCACTTCCATAAGAATAACTTGTGTTGGACCCGATGGTCGTTGAAAAAATATGATCACCAGGAGCAGCAAGTTGCACCGTGTTTGCTCCATAATCCGAAAAAGAAGCTAGTTCATTATTGGCTGTCGTCGCAGCAACGGTAACCATATTGTCAAAATGGTAGTAGGAAGGATAGTCGGGATAGGTATCTGCATCCCAACCATCATTACCCGAAGCAACGACCACAATGATTTTTTTATCGTGAGTTTTTTGAAGCGCCATTTTTAAACTTTCAGAATATCCTCCTTGATGCCCCCAACTGCAGTTGATGATGTTTGCATGGTGATCACAAGCATAATTAATGCAAGTTATACTATCACTATCCGTACCAGTCCCAGTAGAGGAAAGGAATTTACAACTCATGAGTTGAGTCTTCCAGACAATCCCAGCTATCCCGGTGCTGTTATTCCCAACAGCTCCAATAATGCCAGCACACATTGTTCCGTGGCCATTATCATCCATGGCATTTCCATCATTAGTAATCGAACTCCAGCCGTGCAGATCGTTGTATTGAGGCTGTGGATTATTCCAAATATTAGCTGCAAGATCTTCATGCGTCCAATTAATCCCTGTATCAACAATCGCAATAATAGTGGAAGGCGCAGTCATTTGAAAGTTCCATGCTGTTTCCATATTAATGCCTGATGAAAAACCGCTGACCGTACTGGTACTATTAAGATTCCACTGCTCTCTCATGTACAACCGATCGTTTGGTTGAAAACGTGCATGGCAAATAAAATCTGGTTCACCAAACTGCGCAAGATGAGGGAGTGAAGCAACCGTTTTTAAAATACGTGTTAACGTCGGAAGAGAAGGGTTCGTAAGTTTCAACCGATAAAGTAAATCATGTTCCATAACAGGTTCTAGCGAGACCGCCTCAGGACCACATTGCTCTAGAAAGTCAATGGGATCTGCTTCCGCAGAGAGACGAACTAACAAATGATCGGCTACCATTTCTGTTCGCTTCAATAAATTTGAGGAAGCAACATCAATAATTTCTTCGGTCCGAATATAAGGATATTTAAATTTCGTTTCTAAAATTCGCTTCCTTGTTTTTTGACCTGGCTCAGGTCCCGCCACTTCTAAACATTCAATAACATGGGCCTCGGGAAAGTCAGCTAGCTCTTGTTTTGTGGCGATATTTAAAGGTGCAGGAGTTTTAGCAGGAAGAGAACTTCGATGATTTTCTTTGATATCACAGCAATTTTTTTGATCTTTTTTATCTGCCAGAGAAAGAGAAAACTCCTGATTTTTTTCCTGCTTCAAGAAATAATTTTTTTTTAAAAAAATATCGCTTCCTAAAAAGAAAAGAACAGGAAAAATTAGAAAAATAGAACGACCCTTCATACTCATAACCAACTAGCCCGCACATTTTCGGGCCATCCATCCTAACTCCTTTGCTAGGTTAGCAAAAGGTTTTTCATTTTTCCTTTTTCTATTAACAAAGTAATTCATTAATCATTGCTCTCCAAAATGATTTTTCAATTTGAAATAAGAAACTTTTTCATTGCTAGAAAGTTGGACAAGAGTGCTAATTAATAGGATCCCCTAACGCTCTTGCCACATTTAATTTGCCACCAATGATCTGTTTTTCTGAAGGTGATGGAATGGGATCGCTGGTATTAATGACTCGCTGGATAAGCTGTTGATATGTCCATGTTGGAAATTTTTCTTTCAAAAGCGCTAAAGCTCCAACGACCTGTGGAGCTGAAAACGAAGTCCCACAGGGCGCTTTATTGAGCTGATCTTCGCTAGGCTCCTCACCATTATTAAGAAGAGTCAAAATTTCTTTTCTTGTTTCAGCGGTAATGTAATCACTATCACTTCTTGCCCACGTTGAAAAAATTTCTTCTCCCGGAGCTGCAATATCAACTGTTGTTGCACCAAAATTTGAAAATTCGGCTAACTGATCATCTTCGGTTGTTGAACCTACCGAAATCATATTATCAAACCCATATCCATGTGCATAACTGGCGGGGTAGATGGGATTTTGATCATTATCTCTGCCACTATTTCCTGCAGCAGCAACAACAATGACTCCTTGATCTCGAGCACGACTAAGAGCTGCTTGCAAAACTGTTGATGCGCCATTGGTAGAAGCACCAGCGGCAGCATTGTTACTATTTTTTGGAGGATCAGACATCCAACTACAATTTAAAATCTTGGCTCCATGCTCACAGGCCCAATCAATGGCTTTCACAGCATCACTGGTGTATCCTAACCCAGGTTGATCATAATATTTTACCGCCATCAATTTTACTTTCCATGCAATGCCTACCGTTCCAAGCCCATTATTTCCAACAGCTCCAATAATGCCGGCACAAGCAGTTCCATGTCCGAAGTTATCCATCGGATCACTCTTTCTAGGATCATTGTCTAACACCGAAAAATTCCATCCATTGATCGTTCCATAAACTGGGTCTTCTTCGTGCCACATATTTGCTGCAAGATCTTCATGAGTATAGCGAATACCACTGTCAATCACAGCTACAACAACATTCTCAGCGGAAGTTTGTAGGTTCCAAGCATCACACGCATTAATGCATGAAGAAAAAATCCGCCTATCCCATGGACCCTCAATCTGCCAACATTGTTGATGCAAATACCATTGTTCATAATACAAAGGATTATTTGGAACTAATAACGCATGTGTCAAATAATCAGGCTCTGCATCAACAAGAGAAAGTTGTTTCTCTTGAATTTCCTTCATAACATTTGGCAGCGTCGCCAAGGCATGAGATCCTAGTTGCAACCGATAAAGTGAATCTTTACTCGTTACTCGTTCTAATGTGGTTGCATCAGGACCAAGTTGGCTGAGAAAGTGTTGGGGATTTTCTCCTTCTGGCAAGTGAACAAGAAGATGAGTCGCTGCCATCTCGGTACGATGAAGGAGAGCGCCTGATGCGGAATCAATCACTTCTTCCGTTCGAACGTACGGATATTTTAACTGCGTTTTTAAAACTCGCTCTCGTGTTTTCTGTCCAATTCCCGGACCTTCAACTTCCACTGCTTCTACAACGTAGGCTCTAGGAAAGTCCTGCAACTCTTGTTTTGAAAGAGCATTGAGAGGAGCCGCTATTTTCGAAGAAGTCGCTGCCACACTCCGTGTATCATGAACGCTTTTTTCAACTGCACTTTTCTGGCATGAAGAAAAAGTCAGTGCTGGAAAAGTTTTAGGAATCTGTTGCTGGAGAAATTTGCTTTCTTTCAACAAAAGAAAACCTAAAACAACGAGAGTAATGATGAAAAACTTTGCTGCAGAAAGTTTTTCCAAGAGGGAGCAGTTTGATAATTTCATTTATTTGATATAATACCAGCTAATGAACCTACAACCTCCAGCCTCCAGCCTCCAGCCTCCAGCCTCCAGCCTTTCTTTAGGCCGTTGCTGTCATGAACGAAGAAAAAGTAATAACTTCTTTCCCTCGAAAAGCTCGACGCATTTTATTCAAAGCGCTGTTTTGTAATTGACGAATCCGCTCACGGGTCACTCCCATTATTGCACCCACTTCTTCCAAGGTAATCGGATCACAACCATCAAGACCGAACCGACTGCTAATAATCGAACGTTCACGTTCATCTAAGTTTTCAAGAAGATCGTTTAGTTGATCGTACATATCTTTTTCCCGAAGTTGATCAAAAGGATCTATCGCGTTGGCGTCACAAATTGTTTCAGAAAACTCCATATCGTTCTCTTCTCCCAACGGAGCATCTAATGAAGTTGGTCTACAAGCGGCTTCCTTGAGTTGGGCGACTTTTGCAGCACTGATCCCAATCTCTTCTGCAATCTCATCATTAGTTGCATCACGCCCAAGAGCCTCACTCATACTATCACTCACGCGTCGAATCTTGGCGATTTTATCAACGAGGTGAATTGGCAAACGAATAGTTTTGCCTTGGTTGGCAAGAGCTCGTTTGATGGCTTGTTTAATCCACCAGGAAGCATAAGTGCTCATTTTTCCACCTTTTGCAGGGTCAAAACGTTTTACTGCCTTAACAAGCCCAATATTTCCCTCGGAAATCAGATCCAAGAGCGGCAATCCCAAATGAGTATATTCGCGAGCAATCTTAATCACGAGACGAAGATTAGCGCGAGTCATCTCCGCAATAGCTTCTTTGTTTCCTTCTTTAATAAGAACAGATAATTCAATTTCTCGCTCAGCGGATATCAAAGGATATTGAGCAACTTCTTTCAAATAACGCTGCAAACTAGGATCAGTATCTTCGATGGACATAACGTTTTTGGGTTGATGTTAAAAAACAAACCAAAATTAAAAATTGGCCGTTTCTTATTAGACAACTTCACCTTGAAGAACGTTCAAAAAAAAATTTGCGATTTTAAAAATTTAAGTGGGGCCAAATAGGGGTCGGTTCCAGATAATGCATATTTTGGTGCCAGTTCATGATATTTTTTCAAATATAGTGTCTTAAATTGAAAAGGGCATGTTAGAAGCGCTGAAATTTTTTCTTAGAACAAGGCCGAAGATCGAAGCGCTATCCGAAGATAACGTGAGATCTGAGAACGCAGTTC
>VHCR01000104.1 GCA_016871655.1 Verrucomicrobiota bacterium | reverse complement strand
AGAAGATCAAGCGGTAGGCGAGAGTTGCTTTATCGCACCGTGTCCCTGTGATGTGATGTTAGACCGGAAAAAAATTGTCGGTGGCGCTCAACGTCGTTCGCAAGGGCGGATGCTTTATCAGGGAAGTCTCAATTTGGGAGATAGAAGCTGGAAGATAGAAGATGGAAAATCAAAACAGTTTTTTATTTCGTTAGCGGAACAACTTGCTCCTGACGTAGCGTTGATCGAGGAAAAAGAGAGGTGGCTTGAAGCAGCCCATCAGTTGAGCTGTCAGCGGTATCGATTGGCAGAGTGGACTGAGAAACGTTAGGCTTGGCACGGATCATTATCTCACGGTAGAATAAGACTTCCTCGTATGAAAAAAACAATCTTTTTTGCGGTAGTGTTGGTGATGCTAGCGATTATGGCAACATCACATGCAACAACAATTCTCAACGGTTCGGGCGCGACTTTTCCAGCGCCGCTTTATCAACGTTGGGCCGCTCAATTTCATCAAGAGCATCCGGCTATTGCTGTCAATTATCAAGGGATCGGAAGTGGAGCTGGGGTGAATAATTTCACTAAAGGGTTGACCGATTTTTGTGCAAGTGATGTTGCGATGAGCGATCCAGAAATCGCAAAGGTGAAGGAGGGCGTCATCATGATTCCTGCGACAGCCGGAACAATTGTCTTTTCTTACAATCTTCCGGAAGTGCCTACTCTCAATTTGAGTCGCGAAGCCTATGTCGGCATTTTATTGGGAAAAATTACAGCATGGAATGACCCGCTAATTATCAAAAATAATCCCGGAATCGCAGCCCTGAGCAACTTGCCTCCGATCAGCGTCGTGACACGCTCAGATGGAAGTGGGACGACAGCCCTTTTAACAGGGCATCTCGCAGCGATCAGTCCTGAGTTTGCTGAGAAAGTCGGTGTGGGACGATCCGTGAAATGGCCTGTCGGCCTCTCTGGTAAGGGGAATGATGGAGTGACAGCGCTCATCAAACAGACCCGTGGAAGCTTTGGGTATATGGAATTTGGTTTTGCAAAAAATAATCAACTGCCGATGGTGACGTTGGAAAACAAGGCCGGAGAGTTGGTAGCCCCTTCCCCAGCTTCAGGAGCCGCATCGCTGGCTACGATTCAATTGCCGCAGAACCTTCGCGATTTTTCGTACGATCCGAAGGGACGTGATAATTATCCGATTACGGGATTCACCTGGATTATTTTAAAAAAAGAGTATCCCACCGAAAAGAAAACAGCTCTCCAAGATTTCATGAACTATGCTTTGACGACTGGGCAGCTCATTGCGCCTCAGTTGGGCTATCTCCCGCTGCCAGCTAACGTTGTGCAGAAGGCGCAGGAAGCCTTGACGAGCTTAAAATAAAAAAGAATAGAGGCAAAAGAACGCAAAGAGAAAAGACTGAAGGCCTGCAGCTTTTCTTAAGAAAAAATTTTTTTGAAATGAGAAAAGTTTGAGAAACTATTGGAATATCTTTGATGATAAACGCATGAAAATTCCTTCAGCCTTCAGCCTTCAGTCTTCAGCCTTTCGTTTTCGCATCGATCTGCTCCGAATCGCCTGCTTCCTCGCGGCGATCACGATCGTCGCAACGTTGGGATTCCTCCTTTATGAAATTTTGAGTAAGGCGTGGCCTGCAATCACAACTTTCGGATGGCGCTTTATAATTCGTTCGGATTGGCAGCCGAATCGTGATCTCTATGGAGTTTTGCCGATGCTCATGGGAACATTGACAAGTAGTTTGATTGCCCTTCTTTTGGCTTTGCCACTTGGTTTGGCGATCGCCATTTTTTTGAGCGAAAATTTTCTTCCCTCTCCGGTACGTCATGCGATGCGCTTTATCATTGATCTCTTGGCAGCGATTCCTAGCGTGGTTTACGGTCTTTGGGGAATTTTTGTGATCGTTCCTTTAGTTCAAAAATATGGTGACAGCATCAGTCAGCACGCAGGGTCAATTCCGATTTTCCAAGGTCCTGCCTATGGAAATTCGCTCCTCGCTGCAAGCCTCGTTTTGGCTTTGATGGTGCTTCCCACTATTACATCGCTCTCGCGGGCCGCTCTTGTTGCTGTTCCGATGGTCTTACGCGAAGGGTCGTACGCCCTCGGTGCAACGCGATGGGAAACGATTTTTAATGTGCTCTTGCCGTGTGCGACTCCAGGAGTCGTGGCGGCCGCTATTTTAGGTTTTGGGCGCGCGATGGGAGAAACGATGGCCGTGGCAATGCTCATCGGGAATAGTCAACGGCTGACGTTTTCGCTTTTTTCTCCTTCGAATACCTTGTCAGCGTTGCTTGCAAACCAATTTGCTGAGGCTGATGGACTGCAGATCAATGCCCTCATGTATGCTGCCCTGCTCTTGATTCTCATGACGCTACTGGTGAATCTGATTGGAGAGTTGATCTTAAAAAAAACTCAAAAAAATATATGGAGTTAGCGCCTCTTCATCCCGGGGCTGACGAATTTTCTGGTTCTAGAAGTTCCGGGGCGACAACTTCTCCTGCTGATTCGCCAGCTTCTTTTGGAGATCACGATATAGAGATTGCTGAAGCTTCTGAGGTGCCACATCCTACGACGAATTCTTGTGCTGGTGCTATTCCCAGTCACTACGATCCTCTCCATCCGGTCGTGCTGGCCAATAATACTTTTTCGGATACGTTGATCTATGCAACGTTGGTGAGCGATGTTTTTAATATGCCTGTTGAAAATTGTATCGCAGCTGGTATTGCAGGAAATCTTGCGTTTGCTTTAGCGACCTCGCCTTATGTTTCGAGCAAGGTCATGGCGCTTCTTCCAAATGAGGAAAGCCGGGATGTAGCAAGAAATTTTGATAAAGTTGTTAGAACATTGATCGATCCTGGTTACTTTGCTTATTACACGACCGCGTGGCCTGCTCTAGGTGTTGCGACGATTCCAGAAGCATGTGCTTTTATTTTTGCAAGTGCTCTGATGAGAAAAGGAGCATCGTTATTGTTGCAAAGTGAGATGTGTAAAGGATCGCTCGAGCAGCAAGCAAAAGCGCTAGTTTCGACAGATGAAGTTTTGCAGCCTTCACTGAGGGCGCTTCTCCGAGTGATGAGGGACTTTACACCTGACTTGGTGGCTGCGCTGAGCCGTAGCGGAGTTAGTAATCTCTACGCGCATGAACAAGGAAAATTTTCTGCTAAAGAAGCTCTCGATAAAACCTTATTTAGTGGAGCCGTTTATATTATCGCCACGTTTCTTTATTATGCCTGCTATCGAGCGCTGGAACAGTTGGGAACTCGATCTACTGGGATGTATCAAAAGCCAGCGGACCTCGATCGAGTCAAAGCAGAGGAGTTAAAAACAGAACTTGGAACTTTCTATCCTGACTTCAACACCAGCTCTGAAGATAGCCATTTGCGATTTGAAGAACAACAAGCTCTTGTTTCTGGTTCTCCATCGAGATTACTTTCTCCGATTGAGCGTGCACGAGTGCAATCTCTTTCCAAGAGCTTTGAAGTTTTGAAATCGCCACTGGTGAATCTTTATAAAGATCCGATTTATCGTTCGTTAATCGAGCTGACCTACCATTACAGAAAAGATCCTGATTCTAAAAATGCGATCGAAGCGTTTCATGCTATTGATGCTGCTGATCTTTTGAACAAGGTGGTAGGCTCTTTGGAGGGTGATAAAACCAGTGAAGACCAAATCAACGCTTACAAAATTCTTTTGCAACATCTCGGAATTGAGGTTCCTTCAACAGCAATGACTCCAGGGGAAATTCAAGCTATTCAAGAAAAAGGGATCGAAGCTCTTATTCAAATGTTTCAAAGTCATGCTGCTTCTCGTTCTCATCAGCCCTTTTCGTTACTGGGAGCAGCACAAGGGAATCGGGGAAGTTATGGAGCTATTAGTGACGATGACGGGGCTCGTGAGGAAAAAGTATAATGGTCTGGTTTTATCAAAAATTTTAGTGTTTAAAAATAGGTATGGAATTACAAAGTACTACTCCATCCTCAACAGATGCCGCTCTTCTTTCCGACGCGGGGATGACTTCCAGCGCCTCCGATTCTATTTCTCGCTCTTCGTCTGGAGTTTTTGGGGAGCACAAAGTGGAATCTTCTGTTTCTGAGATGGAAGAAGGTCGTTTATTAAGTAGTCCAGCCCATTCTGACGCAGGGAGTTCTTTTTTACCTATTCATGAAGACCCTCTTCGCGATTCTAGTAGCGAGGGGAGTCGTTCCTTAACAAGTTCTCCTAGTTCTGACGTAGAGCACGCCTCTCATCCAACGCTCACGCATTACGATCCTTTCTATCCTGCAAGATTTGCTAACACGGTTGTTTCTGAAACAGCGGTCCACTCAGTGTTATCTTTATTTCAGCTTCAGGATGGGGTGACCCTTCCAGTGGGACTGCTCGGCAACATTGTGGAGGCCATTGCCGACTCACCCTATTTTTGGGATAAGGCAGAGACTCTTCTGCTAACTCCTTCTCATCGTAATGCCGCAAAAAATTTAGATGAAATAGTTAGAAGATATATCGATCTTGAATATTTTTTCTACTACACCATTGCTTTGCCTACGCTTGGAGCTACCAAGGTTCCGGAAGCAATCGCTTTTGTTTTAGTCAGTGCTCTGATGAAAAAAGGAGCTTCTTTGATTTTAGAAAGTGAAGCTTGTAAAGGCTCACTAAAAGAGCAAGCAGAAGCATTAGCTTCCACGAATAGACTTTTAGAACCTTCTCTGCGAGCCCTTGTCGGAGTGATGAAAGAGCAGGTCCCTAATTTAGTGGCAGCCTTGGTGCGTAGTGGAATTATTAATTTGCATCGGCATCATAAGGGTAAAATTGAGCAAAAAGAAATCCTCCATGAAGCACTCTTGAGCACCACTATTTTTATTGGAGCGACACTTCTTTACTATTTATTTTATCGAGCTTTTGAGCACATAGGAATCAAGTCCGCTGGAATATATCAAGAGGCAGCTCAAACTGATCAAAAAAAAGTGCAGCAATTAAAGACAGATCTTGCAACTTTTGAACCTCCTGCAACGAGCAAGCCTGACGAGGCTTCGAGGCTTCCGGATCAGGAAAAAGAGGCTCTTGTTGTGAAGCCAACAGCGGCAGAATCTCGCATTGCTCGAGCTCAAGCTCGGGCCTTTGCTAAGAATTTCGAATTTTTAAAATCTCCTCTCGTCAATCTTTTCAAAGATCCGGTTTATCGTGTTTTTATCGAGCTGACCCATCGCTACAGAAAAGATCCTGATTCTGAAAATGCGATTGAAGCTTTTCATGCCATCGATGCCGCTCCTTTATTAAAAGAGGTGATGGCTTCTTTTGATAGCGATGCTGCTGAGGAAGAACAAATCAAAGCTTACAAAACGCTTCTCGGACATCTTGGAGTAGAGATTCCTTCCGGTAAATTGTCTCCAGCAACAGTCCAGGCTGCTCAAGAACGAGGGCTCGATGCCTTGATCAAAATGTTTCAAGCATACGCTTCTTCTCCCGCTGCTGATCATCAACAACAACCATTGCTATCCATTCCAAAAGAATCTGGCTATGGAGCTACAGGAGTTTTGGAAGATGCTGTCTGATAATTAGACTGTATGATTTTAATAGAATTTTCAATTTTTTACCTGCAGCCTACTTCAAACATTGGTTAGAGTAAAAAAATCCTCATTTTCAAAAT
>VHCR01000103.1 GCA_016871655.1 Verrucomicrobiota bacterium | reverse complement strand
AGAAGCGCTGAAATTTTTTCTTAGAACAAGGCCGAAGATCGAAGCGCTATCCGAAGATAACGTGAGATCTGAGAACGCAGTTCTAAGGAAAAAGAGCAAGCTTGTCGCGTGCCCTTTTCAATTTAATACACTATAACAATCACTTTCTTCATCGAATGAGTAAGTTGGACTTCGTAAAATATGAAGTTTTTGGACTATGAAGGGATGACACTCTTAATAAGATGCGCTAGTTTAAGGCCAATCTTAGGATGGCTTGCTAGCTCCTCCAAACTAGTCTGACTCAAGCGCCGGACGCTACCGAAGTTTTTTAAGATGAACTTTTTCTTGGACTCACTGATGCCAGAAATCATATCGAGAGCACTTTCAGAAATACGGCGTTTGAGTAGGAGTTCGTGGTAACCATTGGCAATACGGTGAGCCTCGTCGCGGATACGTTGCAGAAGGCGTAAGGCGCCAGTATTTTTATGGAGCCTGATTGGAGAGCTTTCTCCAGGTTGATAGATTTCTTCAAACTCTTTGGCCAAACCAATAGTCGGAATATCGTGTAAACCTAAAATTTGCAGTTCATGACAGGCGACGCTCAGTTGGCCTTTGCCGCCATCGACAATAATGAGATCAGGCAAAGGAGATCGTTTTCCTTGAGTTTCATAAGATCGACGCAAAGAATCAGAAATCGATTCTTGTGATTCATCTCCTTGGTGAGTCTGTTCTGCTTCTCCAAGAATGCGGCAGTAGCGTCGACGTATCACTTCAGCCATCGCGGCAAAATCATTTTGTCCTTGTGTAGAGGTGATGCGATAGCGTCGGTAATTTTTTCGCTCTGGAACCCCATTGCGAAATTGGACCATGGAGGCAACACAGTGCGTATTGGAAAGATTGGAGATATCAAAACATTCCATGACACGTGGTTCATGAGGGAGTTGTAGGAGTTGTTGGAGCTCGATAATATCAGCCTCTGGATTGATACTGTTAGGAAGTGATTTGCGTGTGAAGCGTCGAGTCGGCCTTGTTGTTTCTTCTAAATTGACGAGAAGATTACGCAGGGAAGCTGCTTTTTCAAAATCTAGACGTTCTGCTGCTTGCTGCATTTCAGCTTCTATGGTCTCCATCATAGCGCGTGATTTTCCTTCTAAAAAGGTACATGCGTCTAAGACCTTTTGTTGATATTCCTCGCGCGTAACACGCATGACGCATGGAGCAGAACAATTTTGAATAATATGATCGAGGCAATGTTTGAAATCTTTTTCCGTAGGTTCAATAGGACGACAAGAGCGTATACCAAATTTTTTAGTAATCGTTTTCAACGTGCTGCGAAGGGCTCCCGCATTGGGAAAAGGACCAAAATAGCGCGCGCCATCTTCTTTACGAAGTCGCACTAATTCAAAGCGTGGAAACGGATCGCTTAATCTCACCCGAACAAGAAGAAATCGCTTGTCATCCCGAAAGCTGATGTTGTATTTCGGGCGCCATTCTTTGATGAGCTTGCCTTCGTACAAAATCGCTTCGGCATCACTTTTAACGAGGTGATATTCAAAATCGTGAATACTTTCGATCAGTGCTCGTGTTTTTAAATCAGCACGCGTCAACCGAGAAGGAGTGAAATAATGAGCCAACCTTTTGCGCAAATCACGAGCTTTTCCAACATAGATGATCCGATGAAAACGATCCCGCATCACGTAAACGCCCGGCTGATGGGGCACCTCACGGAGTTTGGCAAGAAGGTTTTGTTTTGGTGGAGACATCTAATGGGAAAAATTTAACCGCAAAGAATGCAAAGAGAGCAAAGAATTTTTGAAAGGCTAAACGCAAAAAATTTCACGAGCAAATTATTTAAGTTTGCTTTCATGATTTTAATAATTCTCCGCTTCAAAAACAAATGGGACTTATGAAAAACTTTTACTCTTCAGCCTTCAGCCTTCAGTCTTTTTTCTTTGCGTTCTTTGCGCTCTTTGCGGTTAAATGTTTTTTTCTTTTCACGATGATTTCGATTACCATTCCTATTTATAACGAGCACGAAGCGATCACGCCCCTTTTTACAAAGATTCGTGAAGTGATGGATCGGCTTGGAAAACCGTACGAAGTCATTTTTGTCAATGATGGAAGTCAGGATGGAAGTGCTGAGGTTCTTAATCAACTTGCAGCAGCTTATCCTCAAGCGAAAATCATTCACTTCCGTCGCAATTTTGGGCAGACGGCAGCAATGATGGCAGGTTTTGACTTTGCATCTGGAGAGGTAATTATTCCGATGGATGGTGATTACCAAAATGATCCGGAAGATATTCCACGGATGTTAGCCAAGCTTGATGAAGGCTATGATGTCTGTTCTGGGTGGCGACGTGATCGACAAGATAGCGCCTTGCAGAGAAATATTCCCAGCATGATGGCCAATAAATTAATTTCTTTCATCTCAGGAGTAAGACTGCATGACTTTGGTTGTTCACTCAAAGCCTATCGACGTGATGTTATTGAAGGAGTGAGGCTCTATGGCGAAATGCATCGCTTTCTTCCGATCTATACAAAATGGCATGGAGCTCGGATTACGGAATTGCCGGTGAATCATTTTGCAAGGACGACCGGCCATTCCAAATATGGTCTTGAGCGTGTGCTTAAAGTCATTCTCGATTTGATGGTCGTCAAATTTTTGGACCGGCATGCACAAAAGCCAATGTATGTTTTTGGGGCTTGTGGATTGATGAGTTTGGCTGCGAGTGTTGGTTTTGCTCTCTGGGCTGTTCTCCTTTTATTGCTAGCGCACAAGCCATTCATCACTACGCCGCTTCCACTCCTAACGGTCTTTACCTTTCTCATGGGCGTGATGAGTTTCCTGATGGGTTTGCTTGCAGAGATGACGACGCGCACTTTTTATGAATCGCAAGGAAAGTCGATTTATTTAGTGAGGGAGACGAAAAATATTTTGAAATGAACAAACACCTCATTTTAGTTCTTGGCATGAAGCGCAGTGGAACGAGCGCTTTAACTAAAGGGCTCGAAGTGATGGGAGTTTCATTGGGGGATCATTTGATGCCTCCGAATGAATTCAATAAAAAAGGATATTGGGAGGATTGGGACTTTCACGAACTGAACCGTGAAATGCTCATAGCCTCTTCTCGAAATCGTGCTCGCAGGATTCTTCCTCTTACGGAAAAGGAAAAAATTCATTTGCTTCAGAGCGATTATGCCCAGAGAGCAGCTCAGCTGTTGCTTAAAAAAATACCTCCAGGCCAGCCCTTCGCTGTTAAAGTTCCGACCTCTTCCATCCTCATTCCTTTTTGGAAAACAATTTGTGATCATCTGCAACTTTCTCTCAGTATTGTGATCGCTTTGAGAAATCCCATCAGCGTGGCGAATTCGGTAGAGTGCAGTTTCGAAGATCTGCAAGAAAAATCATTTTGGATCTGGGCCTCATCGATGTTGACTTCCCTGATTTACTCCGAAGGCTATCAGCGTATTCTTGTTGATTATGATGAACTGATTGGAAATCCTTCCCGACAAATGGAGCGAGTGGCTGTGGAATTAAATTTAAAAATTGATGAAGACCGATTGAAAAATTACACGGATTATTTTATTGATCCTTCATTAAGACATCATTTTTTTTCAGACTATCACTTTGATAATGACGATTTGTGTTTAAAGCTGACCGTTAACATGTATGACGAACTCCTTTTAGTCGCTCGAGATCAAAAATCATTTCACGATTTAGAGAGGCCACTTAAAAAGTGGATGAAAACGTTTTCATCAGTTCAAGGACTTTTAAAAATGCTCGAAATGCATGAATTCACGATCGCAAAATTAGTAGATGCTAATGTAGAGTTGAGAGATCAATTAGCACGTTGTGAAACCCAATCCTAATCCCATGAAGAGATACATAGGTTTTTCCTTCAGCCTTCAGCCTTTAGCCTTCAGACTTTTCCCATGTGCGGCATCGCTGGTTTCATAGGCTCTGGGGATCGAGAAGGGCTCGTGAAGATGACGCGGGCACTCGCGCATCGTGGTCCTGACGATGAAGGTTTCTTTATTGATCAGGAAAAAGGAGTTCACTTTGGGCATCGACGTCTTTCAATCCTAGATCTTGTTGCTGGACACCAACCGATGGCGACGGCTGATGGAGGTTTGACGATTGTTTTCAATGGTGAAATTTATAATCATGTGGAGCTCCGTGCAGAGCTGGTTGCAAAGGGATATCAATTTCAAACTGATCATTCCGATACGGAGGTGTTGCTTTATGGTTACCGTGCATGGGGTGAGGGAATGCTGAACAAACTTAATGGGATGTGGGCTTTTGCGATCTATGATCGAGAGAAGCAGCAGGTTTTTTTAGCGCGTGATCGATTTGGAAAAAAGCCGCTCTACTATTTTCAATGGCAGGGAGAGAAAGAGTTTCATTTTGCTTTTGCTTCGGAGCTGCGGGCTTTGTTGAAGGATCCGTTTGCATCGCAGAAAGAATCAAGCTTAGCGCTTAAAAAATATTTTGCTTACGGCTATATTCCGGAACCTTATTCTCCGATCGAAGGCGTTTACAAACTTCCCGGAGGTTGTTTTGGAAAATTAGATCTTCAAAAACGAACATGGCGCGTCGAGCGCTATTGGGAATATCAATTAGATCCATGTCAGGCTGATCTTCCAGCTGATGGAGGCAAAGCTTGGTGTGAAGAGCTTGTTGAGGTGTTGGATCGTGCGGTGAAGCGACGTTTGATTTCGGATGTGCCCGTCGGAGTTTTTTTAAGTGGAGGGATTGATTCTTCAGCCATTGCTGCGCTGGCTTCACGACATCTTCCTGCAGGACAGCTCCAAACTTTTAGCATTGGGTTTACCGATTCCTCATTCGATGAACTGACTTATGCGCGACGCATGGCCGCTTATATTGGGTGTGATCAGCATGAAGAAATTTTAGATTTAGAAACGGCGGCTCGTCTATTGCCAGAACTTTTGAGCAGACTCGATGAGCCGATTGCAGATAGCTCTATCTTGCCAACGTGGCTTCTCTCTGGTTTTGCTCGACGTCATGTCACGGTGGCTCTGGGAGGGGATGGAGGAGATGAGCTTTTTGCTGGTTACGATCCGTTTAACGCATTGCAGGCTGCAGAATTTTATTCAAAAATTATTTCTAAAAAGCTTCATCCTGCTCTCTGCTTGCTAGCAAGCCGTCTTCCAGTCTCTCATCGCAACATCAGTTTTGATTTTAAAATCAAACGCTTTTTGAAAGGACTCTCTTTTTCGGAACCACTCTGGATGCCTGTTTGGATGGGGCCGCTCGACCTGCACGAAGTTAATGATTATTTTGGTGACAAAAATTCACCAGAGGAAATTTATAGCGAGGCGATAGAAGCTTGGAAATCGGCGGGAGTTCATGCCGATCCTGTAGATCGAGCGCTTCAATTTTTCACGCGACTCTATTTGAAAGATGATATCTTAGCCAAGGTCGATCGCGCGAGCATGCTTCATTCACTGGAGGCACGATCCCCTTTTTTAGATATTGAGGTTGTTGATTTCGCTCGGCGCTTGCCTCACACGGTGAAGTTTCGGAATGGGACCACGAAATGGATTTTGAAAAAAGCCTTAGAATCGGTACTGCCTACTGACATCATCTATCGCAAGAAAAAAGGTTTTGGCATGCCGATAGGAGCCTGGCTGCGAGAAGGGAAAATTATTCCATCAAGTCCCA
>VHCR01000102.1 GCA_016871655.1 Verrucomicrobiota bacterium | reverse complement strand
GTGGGAGGCCCTGCTGCGCTGGCCCGCTTGTTCCAATTTATCCCGACAGCAACGAACATCGAATATTATTTGGAGATTTTACGCGAAAAGTATTTGCTGCGGAGCATGATTTCTGTTTGCACCAAATCAGCCGCCCGTTGCTATGAGGATCAGAGCGATGTCAAAAGTCTAGTCGATGATATCGAGAGTCAGATTTTCCAAATTAGCGAATCGCGTGTCACCAATATTTTGCCAGAGATTAAAGATCAAGTTTTACATGCGATCGATGCGATCGAAGGAATGCACAAAAACAAAGGGGCGCTGACGGGAATTTCTACAGGTTTTAGCATGCTCGATCAAATGACTGATGGATTGCATCCGAGTGAAATGATTGTCATCGCAGCCCGTCCTTCGATGGGAAAAACAGCAATCGCGATGAACATCGCAGAACATGTTGCCGTCGATCAAGGAAAGCCAGTGGGCATTTTTAGTTTGGAAATGAGTTCACAGCAGCTTGTGCAGCGGATGCTCTGCTCACGGGCTAAAGTTGATTTGAAAAAAGTACGCGATGGTTTCATGGGGAATCGCGATATGAAAAATCTTTCAAGAGCCGCAGATGCCTTATCCAAAAGTAAAATTTATATTGATGACACCGCGGGCTTAAGTATTTTGGAAATGCGGGCCAAGGCTCGTCGATTGAAGGATCGCCACGATTTGAGCTTGATCGTGATTGATTATTTGCAGCTCTTGCGCTCGATGACGCGCCGTGCTCAAGACAATCGCCAAATTGAAATTGCTGAAATTTCGGCAGGCATCAAAGCCTTGGCCAAAGAACTCGCCATTCCGGTGATTGTCTTAGCACAGCTGAATCGTGAATCAGAGAAACGAAGCGACGGAAAGCCTCGTATTTCGGATCTCCGCGAGTCGGGATCGATCGAACAAGATGCGGACGTCGTTGGCTTACTCTATCGCTCTGCCTATTTTGAAAAAGATGATGCGGCTCGCACTGAAAAAGAAGGAGAAGCCGAGCTCATCATCGCCAAGCAGCGTAACGGTCCGACAGGGGAAATTCCACTGACTTTCCTCAAAGAATTCACCCGTTTTGAAAACAGGGATTATCGGGCAGAAGAAAATTGAAAAGTATAAAAACATGAATGTTTCATCATTATCATCGGCATCGACTCCTCTTTTAACACTGATTAATGATGCTTCTGAAAAGGGAGAGTTTGAAGTCAAGGTAAAAAAACCATGGTTGGGGGTTTTAGGCTTCAAGCCTCAATTAGTCTTAGCACCAAAAACAGGACTCGCTTCTCTTTATGGATCCTTTAAAGCCTATTTTTTTTCAGGCTATGTGAAAGAAGCCAGGCAAGCGGCTGCAAAAAAGATTTGTGACGAAATTGCGAAACAATATTCGCAAGATGAAAAAGCAGTAACAAATTTTAAACAAAATTATTTAACAGAAAATAGTGTTACCGATCTATCAAACATTGATCAGCAATTTAATAATTTAGTAGCAGAAAAAGGAATCACTGTTTCTTTTGTTAAAAATTTTATTGCAAGATCAAGTCAACAATCTATTTCAGAAAAAATATCTGAATCTGGAATACCTCAGAATGATTCTACGCGCGATGAAGTAGCATCTGTTTTATCGGGTCTGACATCAGCCGTAACTATTTCTCAAGAAATTCAGAAGGCTTCTCGTCAACAAAATCCGAAAGAACAAGAAAAAGCAGAAAACGAAAATCAAGAACGGACTTTAGGAAGAACATCTGAATCTCAGAATGATTCTACGCGCGAAGAGGTAGCATCTATTTTATCGGGTCTGGTATCAACGGTAGCCAATGAAGCCCTTGGCTCGCAAGCAGGAGCCGAGAAGTTCAATTCAATAATTAGCCCTTCCGTTTTTTCACCAGATGAGGAAGGGGATAGTGATGATGAATCTGATGATAATGATTCTCGTTTGAGCGAAAGGGCTTCTAGTGACTGTGGAAAAATAGAAGAACCTTCAGAACCTTCAGAAGCAGCAAAAAAGATATTGCTTGAAGCTTCTAATCAACCTGAAAGCGATCCAGAAAATATTAAAATAGGAGCAGCAAAAGATACGCTCGTAACAGACGGAACTAGAATATTAAATATCACTGGCTTAGAAGCAAGTTGGGGGAACGTTAGTCCACTTGAGATTACTTGTTATGGTTTTTCTAGTTATTCACCTACTGATGTTAAATGTTACCTACAAGAAGCTAATAAAAACTATAAAGAACTCATCCCTGATTGCGAGAATTGTACGAGAGAAATAGATCTTTTTAATTCAGAGAAAGACAAGGTGACATATCAATTTAATAAATTTGAAGGAAAAGGAGTATTATTTGACCTTGTGACAAGCATGCTAGGAGAGAGAATGCCCAGTCTTACATTAGATAGAAATTTTTCTAACGGACCAGGTCCAGATCAATCGACATTAAGATGGAGTGGCAAAAATAGTCTATTTGAGAGCCATGAAGGAACGGTTGAAATTGTAGGGTATAATGAAGGTTCGCTTATCAAATATCATACAAAAATAGTTCCTGTAAAAGCAGTAAGAACAGCATTATGGGCCTCTTCAGGATTCCGAGAAAAATTTCAAGAAATAGGTAAGTTTGTTGCAGAGATAACAGTTTGTGCTCTTCAGGAATTAAATCCACCTGAGAATCAGGAGTGAAAGCAAATCACGCTTCAGCTGAATCTCTCTCATTGCGCTCTTGATTCCATCTTATGAATCTTTAGAAGCCTGAAAAGGTTTCTTCTCCGGTGGCTCTTGAATTTTTGGCAACGGAGGGAGCTCGCAGACCTCGCGTTTGAATTCCTCTTTCGCTTTTTGAAATTCACTTAAAATTTCTGCTAGTCCGCGGGCGAGTGAGGGAAGTTTTTTAGGACCAAAAAGAATCAGCGCTAGAACGCCGATAAAAAGCCACTCCGGAGCCGCTGGGAGGCCGAATGCGAGGAAGAACGAGTAAGAGAGATTCATTAAAAATCATTAATTAACCACAAAGAACGCAAAGAAAGAAATTAAAAGTAACGAGTGGCGAGTAGCGGGTAGCGAGTGTTTAAGATCCACAACAAATCAGTTTTTCAAAATTTTATTTTAGATTACAAATTTCCAAAAAATATTCTTAAACAATATTGTCTCAGAACCCGCCACTCGCTACTCGCCACTCGTTACTTCTTCTCATAGCTTTTTGCGTTCTCTGCGTTCTTTTTCGGCTACTCATTATTGCCCTGGCGCAGCAATACGGAACCCCACAAACTCATAACCAATAGCAGGATTAGCTGTGATGCAAGTGGTGCGCTTGTTGTTTCTTCCAAGAACCCCCACGAATAACGCGCGTCCCTGCGTAGCCTGGGTTGCAGACCCATTGAAAAAGATTACCGCCCATATCAAAAGTTCCGTAAGGTCCAGGTGCGCCTCCAAACAATCCGACGAGTGTGATAAAGGGAGTTTTTCCACCGTTAGAATATTGATAGTTCCAGTACCAAGGAAAAGATTTGCTGTCATCAACATTGCTGCCAATAAAATAATTGGCTTCGTTCGGAGTTAATTTTTGTTGATTATTGGGCGGAACATCGCTCCGGGTTGGGTAGTCCCAATAGTCTGCACTTCCAGTGCGTTTGTAGTAGGCTGCCTTGTACCATTGATCTTCGGTTGGAAGAAAAAATTTAGCGCCATCATTCAACTTGCAATAGTCGCTCTTGGTCACGCTTGCTGATCCTGATTCGTCTTTCATCGCACCGTTAAGGGTGTAAGCCCCTGTTTCTGTGGTCGTCGCATCTTCATTACCAATCAGCTGACCGTTGTGCATCCAGTTACAAAAACGAGCTGCAGAGAACCAACTCACGTGAGCAATCGGAAGATAGTCAGCAGCCATCTTAGTCGAGTAGGTGAAGGAACCATCTTTTTCTGTTGTGCGTGTGATCGAAGCAACGTTGCGATTGGAACTCATTTTGTCGTTATAAAGCGCGTAGGGATCGCTCTTGCTCGCAACGGCATTGAGAAATTGGCAATACTGTGCTGCAGTAATATCATTTTTTCCCATTTGGAAATTTTGTGCCACAGCGCCGCGGCCATTGAAATCAGCTGGGTTTCCTGCGTCAGTTACGGAAACGAGATCAATTTTGAGAAGGCCAGCAGTTTTTGCTTTTTGTTGACCTACTGTTAAAGGTGCAGGATCGAAAGTGGTAGCGAATATGCTCGAGGCAAATAAAGAGAGGAACAGCAGGAAAAATTTCATGGAGTGGAATGTTATGTGAGATAGATAAAAGTAAAAAGAAAGCTGGTTTTGTCAATGAGAGAAGTTTGTTTTTCCACTCAACTTCTCAACAGCTGCGAAGCAGCGCTCAGCTCCGGAGTACTTTTTTGTTGACGTTCTCTCAAAATTGTGGGAAAAAGTGGGGCGAAGTGGAGTGAAATGGTTTATTATTCCATTTTGCATTTCTTCCCCAAAACATGGCCACAACTACTCCCATCATCTACGCAGGCACTTTCGAGAGGGCGATCGATTCTAAGAATCGCGTCACGATTCCTGCTGCTTGGTTGGGGAGAGGTCAGAACGAGTTTCATGCAATTCCCAATCCTGTTGGGGAGTGCCTCATCGTGATGCCGCCTGCAGAATTCAATGAAATCGAAGCTCGCATTCAACAAAGCGACGCAACTCCAGTAGAGAGGCGCAAGGCGATTCGACAATTTTATAGTCAAGCACGTTCTGTAAATGCTGATGCGCAGGGACGGATTCTTTTTTCGGATGAACAATGTTCCGCTCTGAAACTGACTGGCAATGTCGTGCTCGTGGGAGGGCGGAGTCGTTTTGAAATTTGGAATGCGAAACGTTGGGCCGCTGTCGCTGAAGAAGAACATGCTTCCTTCCATAAGGTGGCCAATTTGATTGGACTATAATTCATGCAACTCACTGCTCCATCTTCTCTTTTTTCCGAAGCTTTCAGCGTGGCTCTCACTGAAACGTGGAATCATTTTTCATTGAGACTTCATCGCAGAATGGCCTTGGCTGCCTCAGGAGCTGCTATGCGGCACGTTACAGGTTGCAGGTTACAGGTTGCAGATCTTCAAGATCAAAAAAGATTTTCTACTACGGATAGCCAGCTGCTGGTGCAATCTTGTTCCAGCAAAGGTAGGGATACGAATTGCGAAGCTGCATTGCGAAGCAATACTCCTGTAACCTGTAACCTGCAACCTGTAGCCTGTTTCTCCCACATCCCTGTTCTCGCTCGCGAGACGATTGAGTTCCTGCAACCGGCTCCAGGAAAAATCTTCTTTGATGGCACGCTGGGCGGAGGAGGACATGCTGAGCTCTTACTAGAAGCTGGAGCGAGCGTCGTAGCTTGTGATCGTGATCCTGCAGCTCTCGCTCATGCACGGGAACGGCTCGCTCGATTTGGGGATCGCTTCATTTGTTTTGAATCGAATTATGCAGAAGCTGCTACTCATCTTGCTGAGATCGGCTTTTTTCAATTTAATGGAATCTTGCTCGACTTGGGTGTCTCCTCACATCAACTCGACACACCGGAGCGTGGATTTTCTTTTCAAAAAGAGGGCCCCTTGGATATGCGCATGGGCCGTTCTGGGCGGACTGCTGCCGACATTGTAAACAGAGCAGACTTAGCAGAATTGGTGAAAATCTTTCGTGAGTATGGCGAAGAA
>VHCR01000101.1 GCA_016871655.1 Verrucomicrobiota bacterium | reverse complement strand
ATGTGAATAAAATGGCTGATTGGTTGCTTTGATGGCAACGAGTGAGTAATCGTTACCTTGTTCATCGAGAAAAAGTACGATCAAAACAATCCACTTTCAAAAATTCACCTTTTCCGGACAGGGCCTAGATAATGAATATCAGAATCAAAAAAAGCTGTATTATTATCAGCTCTTTCTAAAATTTCTCTCAATCGTGGCGCACTCAGATGATTATCGTTTGTCAAATTACTAGCTCCAATAACATCAACGACAATCGTCCGAGCTCGTTTGCCATACTCTTCTCTCAAAGCCCATCTAAGAAAATTAAGAGTTTCTAGCCTCTTCCATTGATCGTAATAGCTCGAGCTACGTGGTGTTTTAAAAACAAGGTTTCCATTTTCTTCAACAATAATAAATTGAGTTGCTTCTCGATGTCTTGCTAAAGCAGTTCGGAAAGGGGTTGTCGGTCTTTGACTTTCTAAAGTGTTGGCAACTACTTCTTCGGACCCATCAGTCGAATCAAACTTGGAAAGTTCATCATCACTTTTCACCTCCTCTTTTGCTCCTATTATTATTCCGCGCTCCTCTTCACTTGATAAATCATCATCGCTAGAGCCTGTAATCCTTCGTTCTTGCTCTTCCTGATCCTCTGCTGTTTGCTTTTTTTCCGCATTATCTTTTTCTTCCGCTGCTTTCGCTTTACCAACAGGCTTCGGCGGCATTGCCTGCAGAGGCACGAGAAAGCTTCCCAAAAAAAGTGAAAGCACTAAAAAAAAGGTTTTATTTTTCATCGCTGCAAGGTAGATCTCTCTTCAAAAAAGCAGAAGATAAATTTTTAATATTTTAAAAATTTCTTTTTTACTCTTATTAAAACTCTCTCTACAGTGTTCATCAGATTAAGCAACCTGCTTTTGAAAGGAGGCGAAATACTTTATGAAAATCACTAAAATCGTTGCAGCTATCATCCTTCTTGGAACAGCTGCTGTTACACTTGGCGCATGCTGTCACAAGCAAGCCCCAGCTCCAGCAACAACTGGTCGCTGCAAGTAAAACACTTTTAAATGAGTGTTATCACTTGTGAAGGTCGGATTACTTTTGTAGTTCGACCTTCTTTTTTTATAATCCCGTTGGATGATCGATAAAGGAGCACGGCAAATCAAACTCCTCTTCCAACAAGGCTCCCAAGGCCTTCACTCCAAAAGTCTCCGTTGCATAGTGCCCGGCGTAGATCAAGTTGATTCCTAACTCTTCGGCTGTCGTGTAGCTTGGATGATCCCCTTCTCCCGTCACAAACGTATCAACCCCTTCTTTGGCTGCTGCGGCAATTTCTTTTCCAGCTCCTCCCGTCACAACAAGTACCTTCTCCACCATTTGAGAAGCACCCGGCGCGAAATGAACTTTTCCACCGACAGCCTTACCCACAAGCTCTAAAAATAAGGCTCGCGGAATTGGTTTACAAATTCCTTTCATCCCAATCAATTCTCCTTGCGCTTGAAACGCTGGCGTCAACTCGCAAAGACCGAGTGCTTTTGCGAGTAAGAAATTATTTCCAAATTTGGGATGTCGATCGAGTGGCAAGTGAGAGCTATAAATCGCGAGACCATGGTGCATTGCCAATTTTAATTTTTGATAATAGGCTCCCGTAATCGGATGCAAGCCGCTCCAAAAGAGGCCATGATGGACAATCAAAAGATCGGCCTCCGCAGCAATCGCCTGCTCCACCACTGACAAGCAGGCATCCACAGCAACAGCAACACGCTTCACCTCCCCGCCATTGGCAAGCTGCAGGCCATTGTGTGCGTTCGGGTAGTCGCGGACTTCCGAAGTCGATAAAAGCTGATCGAGATAATTGACGAGAGTGGAAAGTTGCATAAAAAAAGAATAGCCACAAAAAAAGTACAAGGCAAAGAAGAGAAATAGCAGCAAAAGAACACAAAAAAGCAGCTTGCGTTATTTCTTTAATCTTTTTTAGTTCTTTGTGGCCATTCTTTTTTTTTCCGTTAGACTATCCCGATGTTACGCGCTGGAATTGTTGGACTCCCTAATGTTGGAAAATCAACCCTCTTCAATGCACTCACCCGGAGTCGCAAGGCAGAGGCTGCTAATTTTCCGTTTTGTACGATTGAACCGAATGTCGGCATGGTCACCGTGCCCGATCCACGCTTAGCCCGCCTAGCTGAGCTGATCAATTCTCAAAAAATTATTCCTGCTGCGATCGAAGTTGTCGATATTGCTGGCCTCGTCAAAGGAGCAAGCGAAGGGGAAGGCCTTGGAAACCAGTTCCTAGGCCACATCCGCGAGGTTGATGCGATCATTCAAGTCGTTCGCTGCTTTGATAACGAAAATATTCATCATGTCGCCGGTAACATTGATCCGATTCGCGATATTGAAATCATCAACACTGAATTGATTCTCGCTGACATCGCAGCTGTTCAAAAACGAATCGAACGCCAAGCCAAGGCCGCACGTACGGGCGACAAAATTGCTAAAGCAGAAATTGCGCTTGGAGAAAAATTACTCCCTCATCTCAACAGCGGTGCTCCAGCTTCTACGGCAGATCTTTCAGCCGATGAGAAAAAGATATTACAAACATTCCATCTCTTGAGTGCAAAGCCTGTTCTCTTCGCAGCAAATGTGGAAGAGCAAGATTTGTCCCACCTCAACGACGAAAGTCGTCCTGCGATCAAGTCGGTACGCGCTGTGGAAGAGTATGCGAAATCTCATTTCGGAACTTCCACCGTAGTAATCAGCGCTCAAATTGAAAGCGAACTAGCTGAGCTTTCACCCGAAGATGCTTCAGAATACCTCGCGGGACTTGGCCTCAGCGACAGCGGCGTTGGACTTCTCATTCGCAAAGCTTATGAACTCCTCGGGCTTCGTACTTATTTCACCTACGGTCCAAAAGAAACGCGCGCTTGGACGATCCATGCTGGCGATAAGGCTCCTGCGGCTGCTGGCGTGATCCACAGCGACTTTGAGCGCGGCTTCATCGCTGCGGAGACGATGGCTTTCGTTGACCTCGACACACTCGGCTCCACTGCCAAATGCCGTGAGGCTGGTAAGTTTCGCATTGAAGGAAAGGAATATGAGGTTAAGGACGGAGATGTGCTGGAATTTCGCTTTAATGTTTGAGGAAGAGAATTCACCACAAAGAACTTTTTAAGAAGATGGAAGATAGAAGATAGGAGATGGAAGTCGAGGCCTTCGGCAAAACTAAAATTTTTATTTTGTTTGCACTAGCAAACCACAACTCCCATCTTCTATCTCCTATCTTCAAAACGCCTTTGCGGTTAATTTTTTCCTTCAGCCTTTCGCCTTCAGCCCTTAGCCTGTTCCCATGCTTCGCTCCTACGCTCAATGTTCCTCAGACTCACTCGGTCGTGCCATCCCTGAGCCGGAGCACCCCTTTAGGAGCTGTTTCCAACGAGATCGTGATAGAATTGTCCACAGCACTGCCTTTCGTCGACTCGATGGAAAGACGCAGGTTTTTCTCAATGGCAAGGGCGATTACTACCGCACGCGATTGACGCACACGATTGAAGTGGCCTCGATCAGTCGCACTATTGCCCGCGCACTCGGACTCAACGAAGATCTTGTCGAAGCTATTGCACTTGCTCACGATCTTGGACATTCTCCCTCCGGCCATGAAGGTGAAAAAACATTAAATAAGTTGATGGCCTCGCATGGTGGCTTTGATCACAACGAACAAAGTTTACGCGTCGTTGAACTCCTCGAAGAAAGTTATCCTCAACATCCTGGCCTTAATCTTTCGTACGAAGTTTTGGAAGGTCTTCGAAAACATCATGCTCATTTTGAAACCCCTCATGGAAAAATTTATCCTTCGCCATCATTAGAAGCACAAGTTGCCGACATGGCTGATGCAATCGCTTATAACAATCATGATCTTGATGACGGTTTAGAATCAGGATTACTTCTCCCTCAACAACTCGATCAACTCACTGTCTGGCAAAGAGCCAAGCATCAGGCCTTCAAAGAGCTCGGCTACAAAACAGACAATCGAGCTTTTCTTCGTCGTTGCTTCATGAATCATCAAGTGGAAGCGCTCATTACTCATAGCCGCGCTGCCATTGCAGCCGCAGGAGTTGATTCTATCGAGCAAGTCAGACAATCCTCACAAACATTGATTGGCTTTAACCAAGTCCAGCAAAAGGAAAATCAGGAGCTACGAAATTTTCTTGCTCAGCACTTAGAAAATCATCCTGATATCTCCACACAACATCATGAAGCGTGTTATAAAATCGAACGCCTCTTCCAACATTTCCTTACTAACCCAGAACAACTAGGCTACCACTACATAAGCCGCATCGAAATTGACGGCAAACATCGCGCTGTGTGTGACTACATCGCAGGAATGACCGATCGTTACGTCAAGTTGCATTATGACTCTTTGTAATGCCATAAAATTCCTATGAAAAACCACAACATCATCTTTCTTCTGTTAGTATTTTGTGCATGGACTCTCAGCTGTTCGGGCCCAATCAATCGCTTGATCATTCGTTCTTCAACCGAAGATAATTTATTAAAGGCAGGCTTCAAATCGGTCCCTGTCACGCAAGAACAAGAAGTCACTCTTCAAGGCTTTCCCACTGGACAAATCACTTCTATTCAGCGTCACGGAACAATTTATTACATCTATCCTGACCTCAAGCATGATCGCATCTTGATGGGCACCCAAGAAGCTTACGCTCGCTATCATCTTCTCGTCACCCATCAGCTCACACCGATCACGCGACCAAGCGATCATCTCGATCGTGATTGGGTCTCCTCTGGCCTCTGGAAAAATTAATCAAAGTATAGTGTATTAAATTGAAAAGGGCACGCGATAAGCTTGCTCTTTTTCCTTAGAACTGCGTTCTCAGATCTCACGTTATCTTAGGATAGCGCTTCGATCTTCGGCCTTGTTCTAAGAAAAAATTTCAGCGCTTCTAACATGCCCTTTTCAATTTAATACACTATATTTCAAATTCTAACTATTATTCTTTCCAATTTTTCTATTAACCATTACGTTTTTTCTCATGACTACAAAGAAATCTAAAAAATCCCCTGCTAAAAAAGTAATCTCCAAAAAATCAGCTCCGAAGCGTCCTGTCGCCAAGGTAAAAAAGCCAGCAGCTAAGAAAATTTCTGCCCAGCATTTTGAAGACGTCCTAACCAAAGAAGCGTTAAAGCTCGTTGATGAAGCAGCTACACTTCTTCGCGGAGGCATTAAAAGCTCTCAAAAAACAACCAGCAAAGCTCGTGAGGCCACTCACAAAAAAGCTCACGCTCTTTTAGGAAAAGCAACTCGTCACCTCGACGATGCTCTCAAGAGCGGATCTTCCTTTTTGCACAAGGCTATTAGCAAGCTGTAACTGCCAACGTACCGTTGGCAGTGTTGAACGCTGCTAAAGCAGCTGTTGAAGCGTTGAAACGTTGAAGAAATTTGCAATGTTTCTGTAACTTCAATAGAAAACGACTTCCTTTCAACGTTTCAACATTTCAACTTTTCAACACTACCAATGAAATTTTATTTCGAAGAAATAAAATGATGTTGGTAGTTTCTTGTGATGACAATCAAAGAGCTTCGAGCAGCAACCGGAAATGGTGCTGCTTGTGAGGCAACTATCGCTGCTCAAGTTGAGTCCCTCACGCGCAAAGAAACAGCTGCGGGTAAGCCTTACTACGAGCTTGTTCTGCGCGATGCGACGGGAACGTTGACGCTGCGCGCATGGAATGATCGCCCTGCTTTTGCTCTCTGCCAAGAGCTCACTGCAGGATCATTTGTCAAAATTTTCG
>VHCR01000100.1 GCA_016871655.1 Verrucomicrobiota bacterium | reverse complement strand
CGCAGGAATTTTTAGCGCTAGCAAGGCGTCAGAGCGTGCTGCTACCGAGGTAACAGTAGCGATGACAACGCTGCTAGCGCTAAAAATAACAAGTAGAAATTCCTAAAATTCATTCGTCATTGGTATACTACTGAAATTTGATAGACACTATTTTAAAAAACAACCTTTTAAAAATTTATTTTTTCTTCATCCCTTTCATCGCTTCAACCCCTGTTAATTCTTTCCTTTTTCTACGGCATCCAAAATCATCGTCCGTGTCTGGCCCTTCGTGCGAAAAGTCCCTTTGTTATTGAGGATCATCACGGTCCCCTCTTCAGTGGCGACTTGAAAATTTTTCCCTTGGCGCACTTGAGCCCATTGCTCAGGCGGTGATTTAGGCAATGCCTTTAAGGTGATATCTCCAGTTGCAGGCTCATAAATAGCCATTCCGGCCTTGCCTACTGACATCACCTTTTCTCCCGATTCGTTTGTCCCTTGTTGCTCGATATTGACATTTCCCGTCGCCGTGACCAACTGGAGGCCTTGTCGATTTTTATTCATCACGACATTCAGACGATCACAAGTCAATGTGAACTGAGGATTGTGAACGACCACCTTCCCAAAAAATTCCACGGTGTTGCTCGTATCATCAAACCACGCTCCATCTTCGGCATCAATGACCGTGCGGGCATCCTGAGGTCGAGGTTGTTTTCCAAAATTAAAATTCCAAGGACTTGATGGAGCTGGCGCAGGAGCCGCCACCGGAGCAGCTGTGGCATTGGTTTCCTGGGCTTGAGCGGCAGAAAAGAAAATAGCCGCAAAAGAACGCAAAGAAACGCAAAAAAGAAATACCAAAAATGGAATTCTTTTTTTTATGCCCGCAGTTTTTATTTTATTCAACAAACTCATTAATTTTTTATCCCTTTATTTTCTTTTCTCTTTTTCTTTGCGTTTCTTTGCGTTCTTTTGCGGCTATTTCTAAAATTAATCTTTTGGTGCTCCATTCCGAATCTCGGTATGCACATGACCTTTCATCGTCCCAAAGCGCTTGGTCGTATCAAACGTTGCTGAATCTCCAACCATCGAAAAATCTTCACGCTTAATGGTCGTCGTCATCTCAGTCGAGAGAACCGTTGTTGCTAAATTAAATGTCGAGTCCGGCACCGTCACCGTGACATCGTGGCCCTCTTTTTCAAAAAATTCTACTTTCAAACCATGAATCGCAACATTGTGTTCATCTGTTTTGCGAGCCGTCTCACAACTCAACTTCATTTTCAATTTTCCATCAGCATCATATTGGGGAATTATAATCCCTTTCATCTCTTCGCCAACCGGAGCAGGCAAATCGATCTCGTCAGTTTTTTTCTCCGCTACTTTTAAAGATAATTTTTCTTTCGATGATGCCGCTGGAATCTTCTTAGTATCAAGTGTTGCAGCTGGTTCAGCAGAAGAAAAGAAAGCAAAGAGAAAAAAGAAAAAACTAAAAAAAACAAGGCTCATGGTTATGAAATATTTTTACTTAATTCTGCTTCTAAAACTTCAATGCTCGGTAATGCGGTATTTAATTTTTCAGGTAAAGCTCGACTCAACTGATATTGGGCTAACCCAATCGGCTTAGCCATGTCTCGAAGCGCATACTCTGCTAAAACATTGTTTTTGGACTTACAAAGAATCAATCCAATGGAAGGTTGATCATGCGTATGCTTGACGAGATCATCAACAGCAGAAAGATAAAAATTCATCTTCCCTGTATACTCTGGCTTAAAATCATGATCTTTGAGTTCAATAACAACAAAACAACGAAGTTTTAAATGATAAAAAAGAAGATCAATATAAAAATCTTGCTCCCCAACTTCAAGATGATACTGTCGCCCGACGAAGGCAAAGCCAGCGCCCAACTCTAACAAAAATTTTTCCATGTGCTGAATCAGCGCTCTTTCTACTTCCCGTTCCTGAGTTTCTTCCCCAATGCTTAAAAAATCAAAAAGGTAAGGATCCTTGAGAAGGCTATGAGCCAAGTCTGATTGGGATTGCGGCAATTTTTCTTTAAAATTAGTAATCGCTTTTCCCTGGCGCTCATGAAGCCCAGATTCTATTTGATGCACCATCACATTGCGCGACCATCCGTGCTCTAAGGCTTTTTTAATGTAGAACAATCTATTTTCTCTATCGGAAATTTTATCTAATAATGTGGCATGATGGTACCATGACAATTGTGCAAGGACCTCCTGCACAAATTCAACCTCTGGATATTCCTGAGCAAATTTGCGCATGTACTTCAGATTTCTTGGACTGAAACCTTTCATTTCAGGAAAAGCGGCGCGCAAATCATAACTCAATTGATCGATCACTTTTGCCCCCCAACCATGTTCTTGTTGAGACTTAAGAATTTCTTTTCCTACGTGATGATAAAGCAAAACAAGCTCCATATTAACGCTGCGAGCAGCCTGATAGCGAGCTGTCGCGACGCGCTGTTTCAGATCATTTAAAAAATGCTGATAGCTTTTATCAATAATTTCCTGCGCACTCATTGCTTATTTTCCTGATTTACTTAACATCCTTCAATACTCGATGAATCGCAAGGAGAGAAGCGAGAACGGTGCGGAGTTGAGCGTGAGGAATTTGATTAGGACCATCGGAAGGAGATTCGGCCGGATTTTGATGAGTTTCGATAAAAATTCCATCGACGCCTGCAGCCATCGCTGCGCGCGCTAGCACGGGGGCCAGAACGCCATCGCCCGTTGTACAATCACCTCCACCACCAGGACGCTGCACGGAATGAGTCGCATCAAAAATCACCGGATAGCCGGCCTCGCGCATCCAATAAAGCGAGCGCATATCAACGACGAGATTGTTGTAGCCAAAGGTCGTACCACGTTCGGTGAAAAAAAACTTTTTACAACCAGCCTTCGTTAATTTTTCTGCGATTGGTTTCACATCCCACGGCGCAAGAAACTGTCCTTTCTTCACATTCACAGCGCGCCCAGTCTCTGCAGCGGCAACAATCAGATCCGTCTGCCGGCAGAGAAAAGCTGGAATTTGCAAAAGATCAACAAACTCTGCCGCGATAACCGCCTCCTCTGGCGAATGCACATCCGTTGTCACAGGTACTCCAACAGCTGCTCCAGCCTCAGCGAGCATCTTGCATCCGTCGCGAACACCGACACCGCGATACGACTTCGCCGACGTCCTATTGGCTTTGTCATAGGATGCCTTCAGCGTAAATTTGATTCCAAGCTCCTCACAAATTCCACAAATTACCTTTGCATCACGCAACAATTGCTTCTCACTCTCAATCACACACGGCCCCAAAATAAAAATAGGGGTCAGTTCCGGAGAATGCATATTTTGGTGCCAGTTCATGATATTTTTTCTTTTTTATATTTTCTCAACGCTATCGCTAATGTTCCCGACGTACCAGCTTTTAACTCATGAGCAATCCATTTCAGTGGTAATGTTGTTTGAGCTCTGACGAACTGAGCAACTTCCATTTTAGCAGGATCTGTGCACCGCAACGCATAGAGGTCATCCGCTTTTAGTTTCAGCTCTTTTAATTTTTCCTGAATCAATCTACGTCCTTTAATTTCCATTGTTTCATAAATTTCAAATGGAAGATGAATTTCTTTTTTTGGAGTAGACTTCATCTCTTCAAAAATTCGTTCTGCAAAATCCTTTGCGCCCAATTTCCATCCACGTCGAATCATGTTGTAGCCAGTCTCTTCACCAAGCCCCTCCGCAGCACAACGCTCATTCAATAACCTGACAAACTTTTTTCGGCCTGCAGCATCATCTTTTTCAATTCCATATTCTCCTAGCAATCGATCAGTACGCAACCAATGAATACGTTGATAAGATGGCTTAAGATATTCACCAAAACTACTCCATGGGAAACTTTCTAACGTTGCTCCATTTTTGAGAAGATGTGCTCGAGCGGGATTCAGATGCACGTAGTCACAAACCCTGCGCAGGTAGTGAGTATTAGAGCCATCGACGATTAATGACTTGTAGCGTCCGGCAAAAAGATGGCCCCATTTTTGATGACGCGCATTGAAGCGTTGCGTATAAATACCCAGCAACCATTTCATTCCCACAACTAATGTTGGTTTTGGGGTCTCCAGAACAAGATGAAAATGATTTTTCATCAAACAATACGCATGGACCTGCCAATCAGCTTTAACACAGGCCTCGCCCAGTGTTGCTAAAAATTTTCTTCGATCTTGATCATCAAGAAAAATATCCTCTCCCTGATCTCCGCGATTCATTACATGATATATCGCACCGGCATATTCAATACGTAGTTGTCTTGGCATCGTGTGGACATATCACAACGCTCACTACTTTTCAATTTCATTCCTTTGAATAAAACAAGAAATCTCTGCCATCTCATCAACAAAATATCATGAACTGGCACCAAAATATGCATTATCCGGAACTGACCCCTTTTCTAATGAACTGGCACCAAAATATGCATTATCCGGAACTGACCCCTTTTCTGACCCCTTTTCTGACCCCTTTTCCTTTTCTGACCCCTTTTTCTGACCCCTTTTCAAAACTGTTACTGTCCCCTGTTATTAGAAGATTTTTTTACAAAACTCGCATTAAGTTGTTTTCAACAAATTAAAGATTAGTGCTATAATCTAAAATATGAAAAAACAAAAAATTTCCTTAGAAAATCAACTTCATAAGGCCTCAAAAAATTTGACAAAGTCTGATCTTATTAGCTTGTTTGTCAAAGAATGGTCTGAAGAAGGTGTCTTACCAAAATCAGTTTTTTCTTTTTGCAAGGTCGCCAAGATTTCTGAAGAAAACTTTTATAGTCTCTTTCCTTCATTACAAGCAATTGAAAAGGCTTTTTGGAAGCAATGGATTGATGAGGTTATTCAGGCTATTTCTCAGACAGAAGCATGGGGTTCTTTTTCTGCTAAGGAACGCTATCTTTCTTTCTTGTTCGCTATAACGTCAGCCTCACTTAAGTATCGTTCATTGCTGTTAGAACGATTGTCAGAAGTCTCTGTTTTTTCTAACCCATCATTTTTAGAAAGTCTCCATCAGAGTTTTTTACATTTTATCGAAGAAGTCATCAACCAGGGCAAGGAAACAAAAGAGATCGCATCCCGTGGTAATCTAATGAAGCTTTATCCTCCTATTCTCTATCTTCATTTTAGATTTTTCTTGTCTTATTTTCTCAATGATGAGAGTGAGGAATATCAAAAAAGTGATGCTTTTATTGAAAAAACAGTGACCTTGGCATTTGACCTTTTTCGTTCTCAAGCACCAGAGTCAGCTTCTGATCTCATCAAGTTTTTAATATCTTCCTCTGGCTGTTATTCGAATGGAGCTAAACAGCACAGCAGTGAGTAGAGTTTTTGCCCCTCGATGAGTGCTTCTATTTCGAATTATTCACAAGATAAAATTGTTTCAGGTAAAATAGCTCGTATGGCTGTTTTAAGTGGCGCTGGAGCTAAGGTAGGGTTGAACTATCTGAAGTATTATGGACGTTCTGCTATACAAGCAGTGAATCATGAAAAAGCTCTGGCCTTAAAAGAAGAGTTAGATCATACAAACGCATCTACTGTCTATGAAACCTTTACTAAACTTAAAGGAGGACCTCTAAAGGTTGCTCAAATGTTGAGCATTGACCAAAATTTGCTTCCTCCCGCTTATGCTCAACAATTCGCTCAAGCACAGAGTTCAGTTCCACCTCTTTCCTATCCTTTAGTTGCACAAACCTTCCTCAAAGAGTTTGGCAAATTACCTGAAGCTCTCTTTGATGATTTTGAAAAAAAGGCTGCTCATG
>VHCR01000099.1 GCA_016871655.1 Verrucomicrobiota bacterium | reverse complement strand
ATTCAACAAAAAGCGGTCGTCTATGATCACGCGGGAGATGGGCATTACGATGTTATCAGCGCTTTTATTAAAAGCATTCGTGGGAGCGATCCGGATGCGGCGCTCTATTGGCTTGCTACGATGTTGCAGGCAGGAGAAGATCCCCGCTTCATCGTGCGGCGATTAGTGATTTTGGCGAGTGAAGATGTTGGGTTAGCTGATCCGCAGGCGCTACCGCTCGTTGTCGCAGGGCAGCAAGCGGTCGAATCGATAGGTCTTCCTGAAGCGCGGATCACGCTCGCTCATGTGACAACCTATTTGGCTCTGGCACCGAAGAGCAACAGCGCTTACCTTGCCCTCGAGCGCGCAGCCAAAGAAGTCGCTTCCGGGCGCTCTCTCCCAGTGCCACTGCACCTACGAGATGGTCATTACGCCGGTTCAAAATATTTAGGCCATGGAAAGAATTATCTCTATCCGCATGATTTTCCTGGCGGCTATGTGAAACAAAACTACCTCACGGAGTCGCGTTCTTACTATATCCCAACGGATCATGGTGCGGAAGCGTTTCAAGCACAGCAATGGGAAAAAATAAAAAAGAGATCGACGGAAAAAATTGAAAAGCTAGACTCTTGCTCGTGATGAAACACCCCCTCCGCCTTATATTTTTTGGCATCTCTGTTTTATTAACTTTTTTTATGGAAAAATCTTTTTCCATGGATCCTCCTTTTGGAGAATCAAAGAGTTCCTTTAACACAAGGAATCGAATTCTTCAAAAGGATCGGTTGCGATCTTTTACTGAACCACGCGATGCTCAACCACTCGATGAAAAAGAGGATTCAGAAGAAGAAAATTCAGAAGAGGAAAAAAGCGCAAGCACTACTCTTGTGCGGGCAGTTTTAGAATCTGTGAGTGGACCGGTTGAAACGACACGAGCCGACGAAAAGCCGTATCGAGAGCAAAACGATAACGAAACAACAATTGATTTTGAGGTGGTACCACCAAAAGTTGAAGAGGCGGCTCGAATAAAGATTCATGAATCTCTTGGAAGAATGAAACATAAATTAGAAGCAGCAAATAGTATTTTTGTTGAAACAGGAAGAATCATGGAAAGTAATGGTAGTCGCAATGCGTATTCTGCAGGAAGCGAATTGATCAAAGCAGAGCTTAATGATCTGGAAAATAGCTTGCAACGAATTGAAGAAAAGAATTCAGAGGATCAAAGCTATCATTTCAAAAGCTATCCAAAAAAATCTATGCTAGAGAAAAAGAACTTAACAAATGTCTCGAAAGCATGATAGAAGACGCGAGAGTTATGCATGAGAGGGATAAGCGAAAAATGTACGACGCTATCGTGCGCATGAATCAACGCCAAGATGATGAAAAAAAGGAAGTAAAAAATACAACTATGCTTCTTAGAAAAAAAGAAGCTCGTGTTTTAGAAGAAGAGAGTAGAGTTTCGTGTTGGCAAATCATTGGGGCTGCAATCAATAGGTTTTTTCAACAATTTAGAACGCCTCAAATTGCTCCTTAAAAACCAAATTGACTCTTGAAAAAAGCTTGAGTAGAGTTGACGCCCGCCTTCTTCCTTTGCTGAAGCTGAGGATCATTGCTTTTTAACGATGACTTGTTGAGGAGGCGCTGACTTTATTTATATCGTGTCCCATCAACTTACTTACGTCTTTATTACGCCGCAGGCTTTGTTCAAAGCTCGCACAGGAAATATTCTTTCACGTCTCCTCTCGCGCTCTGGGTTGGAGCTCATTGGTGCTCGCATGTTTGCTCCGAGTGCAGGGCTTCGCGAAGAGCTTGCGGCCAGCTTGAAAAGCCAACCGCTGAGCGCTAACTTTTTGAAAAATTTAAAGAATCCTCAAGATCAAGCGCTGGTCCTCCTTTTTCACGGAGATGATGCGATCAGCAAAATGAGCGCTATCGTCGGTAATGATGAAACAATGCATGGTCGCGGTGAGACGATTCGCGACACCTACGGTGATCATTTCATGGTTCAAAAAGGAGAAGGTGATCAGAAGCCCGACATTTTTTATTTTGAGCCAGCAGTGATTGCTCCAAAAACCGAACAGGAAGCGGTAGAAGGATTGAAGGCCTTGGCTGCATTCTCGGATAAAGATGGTGGTATCTTGGACGCAAAAGCAACTTTCCCAAAAGATGCTGTTTTGGAAAAAACGTTGGTCCTCATTAAACCTGACAATTTCCGCTTTGCTAACACTCGTCCTGGTGGGGTTATTGATTTGCTCGCGCGTACTGGCTTGGCGATTGTCGGTTGCAAAGTACATCGGATGAGTGTGGCGCAAGCGAAGGATTTTTATGGTCCGGTGCTCGAAGTTCTAGAAAAGAAACTTGCCGATGGCCGCTCGCATTGGGAGTCAATCGTCGCTTTCATGTCAGGACGCCGTCCTTCTGAGTGCGCTGAAGAGAGCCATACAGAAGCAGGTAGCGAACTTTGCATCGCTTTGATTTATCAAGGTGTCGATGCTATTCGCAAAATTCGTGAGACTCTTGGTCCTACAGATCCTTCAAAAGCACCTCATGGGACAATTCGCAAAGAATTCGGTCAAGATATTATGGTCAATGCTGCTCATGCTTCCGATGCTCCTGAGAGCGTTATCCGTGAAACGGCCATTATAAACATTAACGAAAATAATTTCAAAACGGTGATTGAACATCATCTGAAAAAATAAAAAGGGCTCATCCCTTCAACTTCAACGTCTCAACTTCATCATCATGCAACTCGCTCCTCGTCTCGCTAATATAACCCCTTCTCTTACTCTGGCTATCGACAGCAAAGCCAAAGCACTCCTTGCTCAAGGAGTCAATGTCTGCAGCTTTGCTGCAGGAGAACCCGATTTTGAAACACCAGCTCACATTAAGGAAGCTGCTTTCAAAGCCCTCGAATCGAATTTTACTCACTACACGCCGAGTTCCGGTATTCCTGAGCTTCGCGAGGCCCTCTCTCACAAATTCAAAACCGACAACAATCTTGACTACGCGCCGAGTGAAATCATCGTGAGCAATGGCGCAAAGCAGAGCTGCTTCAACGCCATTATGGCTTGTGTAGGGGAGGGAGATGAAGTAATCATTCCGGCGCCGTACTGGCTGAGCTATCCCGAAATGGTTCGCCTCGCTGGTGCAGAGCCGGTCATTGTTCCGACAACAGCAGCCAACAATTGGAAGATGACGGCTGAAGACTTTGAAAATGCAATGTCGCCACGGACTAAGATGATCATCATCAACTCGCCAGGTAATCCAACTGGCGCTGTCTACACAAAGGAAGAGCTTCGTGCGATCGTTGAGGTTGCTGCTGAGGAAGAAATTTTGATTCTCTCCGATGAAATTTATGAGCACCTTATTTATGATGATGCGAAGCATGTCAGCGTTGCTTCTCTCACGCCAGAGGCTCATGACTTGACGATCACAGTGAATGGATTTAGCAAAGCTTATGCGATGACAGGATGGCGTCTGGGTTACCTTGGTGCTCCTAAGAAAATTGCTCAAGCGATCGATTCACTTCAAAGTCACAGCACGTCCGGACCTTGTTCTTTTGCTCAAAAAGGAGCTGTTGCTGCACTTACTTCGAGCCAGCAATGTGTTCACGACATGCGTGAAGAATTTAACATCCGTCGCGAATATATGTTCCAGCGTATTTCCAACATGACAAATCTTTCAGCGGTGAAGCCAGAGGGAGCGTTCTATGTGTTGGCATCGATTGACAAACTCGGTCTCTCTTCTTCCAACTTTGCTGATCGTCTCTTGAGCAAGGCAAATGTTGCCGTGGTGCCTGGCATTGCTTTCGGCGATGACAAGACCATTCGCTTGAGCTACGCTGCCGGCCTCGACATTATCAAGGAAGGTATGGACCGGTTGGAGAATTTTTGTAAAACTTTATAATAAGGCTGCGCCTTATTATAAGATGGAAGATAGGAGATAGAAGATAGGAGCTTTGGTTGGTTAGCAGAGAGTAAGAAGGATTTTTATTCTTTTATTCTTGCCGAAGGCCTCGATCCTATCTTCCATCTTCTATCTCCCATCTTCCAATGAACAGTGTAGATAAGAATACCAAGCTGATTAACGTTGCACTGCAACGTGTTCTACCTACAAAATCTTCTACGATTCACCGCTCGATGCGATATAGTCTTCTCGCTGGTGGAAAGAGGCTCCGGCCTTTGTTGTGCTTAGCGGCAGCTGAGGCTTGTTCCCCTCAAGAAAATATTTTGAAGGAAGTCATGCCGATCGCCTGTGCGCTCGAATGTCTGCATACGTATTCACTCATTCACGATGACTTGCCTCCGATGGATAATGATGACTTGCGTCGCGGCAAGCCAACGTGTCATAAGGTTTTTGGCGAAGGGATGGCGATTTTGGCGGGTGATGCGCTTCTCACTAAAAGTTTTGAATTGCTCTCGCAGATCACACCGCCGAAGCGCTATCCTCTCTCGCAGTTTTTCCAAGAAATGAGTGCGGCCGCAGGAAGTCAGCAGTTGATTGCAGGGCAGGTGGCTGATTTGGAGTCTGAAGGAAAAAAAGTGACATTAGCAGATGTTCGGTTTATTCATGAGCGGAAGACAGGGGCGATGATCGTTCTCTCGCTGCGCCTCGGAGGAATGATGGCCAATGCAACGCCAAAGCAATTGAAAGCCTTGACCGATTTTGGAAAAGCGTTGGGCCTTGCCTTCCAAATCATCGATGACATTTTAGATGTGACGCAATCGAGTGAGCAACTTGGAAAGAGTGCTGGCAAAGATTTCGCAGCACGCAAAGCAACCTATCCTGCGGTGATTGGCCTAGAAGCTTCACGGAAAGAGGCTTTGAAGCTGACAGTGAAAGCCAATCGAGTTTTAAAAATATTTGGACCTCGTGGAGGGCAGCTTCGAGCCTTTGCGGAGGAACTTCTTGCGAGGGGGAAGTGAAACCCTCAGCATTCAGTCTTCAGCCTCTTAAGGTTCTTTGTGGTGAATTCTTTTTGCCTTTAGGCTCTGATTTCGGCTAACCTCAAGCTGATGAAAAAACCAGAAGTTCTGATTGTAGGGGCTGGGCCAGCAGGGTTGACGTTGGCTATTGAGTGTGCTCGATATCGAGTTCCTGTGCGCATTGTCGATCACAACACAGCTCATTCCACGCAATCTAAAGCTTTGGCAATTTGGAGTGGAACGCTCGAATGTTTTGGCGCAATGGGTGTAGTTGACGAATTTTTAAAAGTGGCCAGGCCCATTAAAGACTTAATTTTTGCTGACCGTGGAAAAATTCTAAATAAAATTCCTTCGAATCGCGGTATTGATTCCGTTTATCCTTCGCCAGTGATTTTACCGCAGAGCCAGACTGAAGAAATTTTAGAACGTCATCTTGCTGCACTTGGTGTTACGGTAGAGCGGCAAGTAGAATTAAAAAATTTTTCTCAAGATGAAAACAGCGTAACAGCGGAATTGCAGCATGCTGATGGTGCATGCGAAACGACAACGGTGAGTTATCTCGCAGGATGTGATGGAGCTCGGAGTGCTGTGCGACATGGTTTGAAGCTAGATTTTTTGGGAGAGACCGAGCAAATGAATTTTGTTCTCATTGATGCGAAAGTTGAGGGAGATTTGAAAGAAGATGCTGTATTTATAAACTGGAATGAAGATTATACCGTTGCCTTTTTTCCCGTGAAAGCGGGTGTTTTCCGGATGTTCACGCAGCGAAAAGATCTCCATGATCAGAGCACTCCAACGCTAGAAGAGATGCAAGGCTACCTAGATAAAACAGGTCTTGGGCATCTCCGTTTTTATGATGCTGAGTGGCTTTCTCATTTTAGCGTCAA
>VHCR01000098.1 GCA_016871655.1 Verrucomicrobiota bacterium | reverse complement strand
CTCCTCCCCTAAAGTTCATCCTGAAGAAATTCATCTGACCGTGGCAACCGTTCAGTATGAAAGCCATGGTCGCTCACGAAGCGGCGTCTGTTCAACCTTCCTCGCTCATCGCGTGAACGACACCATTCCTGTTTCTGTTTTCATTCACTCGGCAAAACATTTTCGACTTCCTGAAGATCACAGTCGCGACATCATCATGGTTGGCCCCGGAACAGGCGTGGCTCCGTTTCGGGCTTTCTTACACGATCGCAAGGCGACTGGCGCTGGCGGAAAGCATTGGCTCTTTTTTGGCGATCAACGTTCGGAGACTGATTTTCTTTATCGCGAAGAATTAGAAAAATGGCACAAGGAAGGAACCCTCCATCGCTTTGACACAGCTTTCTCTCGCGACCAAGCGGAAAAAATTTACGTCCAGCATCGGATGCAGGAGAAAGCGAAAGATCTTTATGACTGGCTAGAAAATGGCGCTTACTTCTACGTCTGCGGCGATGCCTCTCGCATGGCCAAAGACGTGGAGCAAACACTTCATCAGATCATTGAAACTCAAGGTGACCATTCTCCTGAGTCCGCTGCAGCCTACGTCGAGGCTCTGAAAAAAGAGAAGCGCTATCGGAAGGATGTTTATTAAATTGCTTTGCAATTTAATAAAATATTCAAGTTGACAGAATTTTGTACGTTTGGTTTATTTTTCTCATGCAAACAATTCCTTATACTGATGCGCGAAATAAATTGACTCATCTTATGAATGAGGCGGTAAGAGACCGCGGACCAATTGCAATTACTCGCAACGGTACAAGCATGGTCGTCTTGCTAGACATCGATGAATATAATGGAATGAAGGAAACACTCCATCTTCTTTCAACTCCGGCTAATGCCGAGCGCATTCGTCAAGGATTAATGGATTACGCAAATAAAAACTTCCAATCAGGTGAGCTATGCGACTGACATGGCTTCCTAGTGGATGGAATGATTATCTTTTTTGGCAAACACATGATCGAAAAATTTTGCTCCGAGTTAATGAATTAATTCGCGATGCTATGCGAACGCCTTTTTCAGGAATTGGTAAACCAGAGGCATTGAAAGCAAATTTGAAAGGCTGGTGGTCTCGTAGGATCACTCAAGAACATCGTTTGGTTTATCGTTGTGAAAACGATATGATCATTATTTTTCAATGCAGATTTCACTATGAGCGATAAAGAATTTATAAACTCCACTTCATCCCAACAACGCATTCACTTTCTAGGCATCTGCGGAACAGCTATGGGAGCCGTTGCAGCGGCCATGCAGGAACAAGGATGGAACGTCACCGGATCAGACACCGCTCCCTATCCTCCGATTTCAGATTTTTTAGAGAGCCGCAATATTCCAATCGCTGTTGGTTTTTCGGCGGAAAATCTTCCTCAAGAAAAATCGCTCATCGTCATTGGGAACGCCCTCTCCCGCGGCAATCCCGAAGTCGAAGCGATCCTCAATCGTCGCCTCGCTTACACTTCGCTTCCAGAGTTGCTTCGCACGCACTTCTTGCAGGGGCGTCACAATCTTGTCGTCACCGGCACGCATGGAAAAACCACAACCTCTTCGATGCTGGCTTGGATTTTTGAATTTGCGAAAAAAAATCCTTCTTACCTGATCGGCGGCATTCCGAACAACCTCGGCCAAGGAGCTTGCTTCCGTGATCCCAAAACATCACATCATGTCATCCTGGAAGGAGATGAATACGACACCGCTTTTTTTGACAAGCGTTCGAAATTTTTGCACTACCTTCCTGAGCTCGTGATCATCAACAACATTGAATTTGATCATGCTGATATTTTTGAAAATTTAGATGCCATCAAACTCAGCTTCCGACGTCTTTTAAAACTCGTTCCTTCCGAAGGAATCATTTTGATCAATGGCGATGATGCTAACTCGCGCGATGTGAGCATCGATGCTCCCGCTCCCGTGATCGAAGTCGGCTTCTCCGAAAACTGCGGCCATCGTATTCACGAAGCCTGGCAAAAAGAAGGCTTCGCTGGCTTTGAATTGCTCGGTGAAAAATTTGAAATAAAAATGAACGGCGAACACAACATTCGCAATGCTGCCATGGCAGCCGCAGCGGCTCATTTTTACGGCATCCCACTCGCTACGATTCGAGAAGCACTTGCAAATTTTCAAGGCATCAAGCGCCGCCAAGAAGTCGTTGGCGTCGTCAACAGAGTCACCCTCATCGATGACTTTGGCCATCACCCAACTGCCATTCGCGAAACGCTTGCCGGCCTTCACGCTCACTATCCTCATGCTCGACTCTGGGCTCTCTTTGAGCCTCGCAGCAATACGTCGCGTCGTGCTGTCTTTCAAGACGTCTTGCCAGATGCTTTTGAAAAAGCGGCTGGTGTTATTGTCGGGGCGGTCAATCGTGCGACTCAACTGGGCGAAGAGGAACGCCTCAATCCGGAACGTCTTGTCACTGACATTGCCGCAACGGGCAAACCAGCTTTCTACGAGCCATCGACCGACCAAATTATCACTCGCATTCGCTCTCTGTCAAAGCCCGGCGACGTCATTGTGATTTTTAGCAATGGGTCATTTGATAACTTGAAAAGTAAGCTTAAAAGCAGTTTGTAAACTATACCTTGATTGCTGTGTTATAGTTTAAGTGACTAGTTGAAGTTGAAGTTTCGAGGCTTCGCTTATAAAAATTCTACTATTTTGCCGCACAGCGGCCTATTAACTTCAACTTCAACTTTTAACTTAAACTTTTAATGCACCACCCCTTCGACCTCAAAGTAGATAAAAAAGCATTCCAAATTAACTTAGATCCGGCCATCTATGGCACGTTTGCTGAGATTGGTGCAGGTCAAGAAGTCGCTCGTCGTTTTTTTCATGTTGGTGCTGCTGCCGGCACCGTTGCGAAAACGATCTCGGCTTATGACATGACCTTCTCCGACGCGATTTATGGGCGTTGCGGACGTTACGTCAGCCGTGAGCGCTTGGGTACGATGTTAGATCATGAGTATCAGTTGCTCCTCGAGCGTCTTAATACCAAGGTGGGAAAGGAACGCTGCTTTTTTGCTTTTGCTGACACCGTTGCAGCCCGTTCTTACAAAACACAAAATGAATCACACGGATGGATGGGGATTCGTTTTCAAACAACGCCACTAGGAGAACCCAATGAAATCATTCTCCACATTCGTTTACTCGATCAGGAAAATATTGATCAGCAAGAGGCCTTGGGAACCGTTGGAGTGAACCTCATTCATGGCGCGTTTTACTTGCGCAAAGATCCTCGTGCTTTTATCGGAGCACTGATTAACGACCTCTCTCCGTGGCGTGTCGAGATTGATATGATACGCTTCTCGGGCCCTGAGTTCAAGATGCTCGATAATCGCATCATGTGCCTCGAGCTCGTCACACAAGGAATCGCCAATGCAGTTCTCTTCAATGCCGATGGCGACGTCATTCAAGCTGCTGATAAATTTCACAACAAGCCGCTCCTCGTAGAGCGTGGTAGCTTTCGTCCGGTCACGCTTCTTGCCAATGACATGCTCGATTGCTCTCTCAAAATGTTTTTGAAAGAAGAGCAGCTGGCTGGCGAAAAACCAGAAATCCTCATGGAGATCACCATGTCGAATTTGTTGCGCGAAGGAAAACTCGACCATCAAGATTTTATGGATCGTGTCGATATGCTTAGCGCCCTGAATCGTACGGTTTTGATTTCTAATTACGGAGAGTTTTATCGACTCATTCAATACCTCACGCGCTACACGACCAAGAGCATTGGCCTTCCACTGGGCATTCCAAGCCTCTATGAAATTTTTGATGAAAAATATTACACCAACCTCGAAGGTGGCATTTTAGAAGTCTTGGGGCGTCTTTTCAAAAAAGGAGTCCAGCTCTATGTCTATCCTACTTACGATGAAAAAGGAAACCTCTTAGAAGCAAACTCCTTCCCAATCCAACCTCATCTCAAAGATCTTTACGAATACTTGCTCTCCAACAAATTCATCATTCCTGTCACGAGCTGTCATCCAGAATATCTCGGCATCCAATCCCTCACCGTTCTCAACAAAATCAAAAAGAAAGACGCAACTTGGAAAAAAATGGTGCCGCAGGAAGTTGTGGAGTTGATCGCGAAGAGAAAGTTGTTTGGAGTGAAGTAGGAAAAAGAATGGCCTCAAAGAACTCAAAGATTTTTAGGAGATAGTAGATGGAAGATAGAAGATAGGAGACTTCCATCTCCTATCTTCCATCTTCTATAAACCTTCTTTACGTTCTTTGTGTTTAATTGTTTTTTAATCGCGAAAGTTTTTAAAGCTGAGCGCCACACCAAAATCTTTCCCCTTTACAAATCCAATCACTTCTTGCAACTCGTCCCGCTTAGGGCCTGTGACGCGGATATGACGCTCTTGTAACGCTGATTGAACTTTAAATTTTTTCTCCTTGATCGCGGCGATAATTTCTTTTGCCTTCGCTCCTTCAATCCCTTGCGTGATGATAAATTCTTGGCGCGCATGCCCGAGAGGAGAGATGTCGACTTTCTTTTGATCAACATTACGAAGATCCACATTCCGCTTAGCAAGTTTTGAGACCATGATCTCGCTAAGCCCTTTTAATTTGTTGTTGTCTTCCGCTGTCAAGATGATGGTCTCAGGCTTCGGCTGTTCAACGGCGGCTTTACTCCCCTTGAAATCAAAGCGGCTTGCAAGCTCCTTGCGCGCCTGATTCACGGCGTTCTCAATTTCCATTCGTTCTATTTCGGAGACAATATCAAAAGAAGGCATAGTTTTTGTTAATAATTTAAAAAAGAAATAGCCGCAAAAGAACACAAAGAACACAAAAAAAAGAGGCTTTTGGATTTTTGATTTCGCAGGAACAAGTTTTTTGTGTTCTTTGTATTTTTTGTGGTTAATCTCTTAGCATGAATTTTTCGGGGACGCTTTCTTTATCAGATCTTCTGCCGCACGTTGAAAACAAGCGGATCCATGACATCGTGCGCCTCATTACGCCACGTACGGTGAAAGAAGGCGCGCCTGCTAGTGCAATGACATTACATCAAGTTCTTGAGCATCGTCGCACGATTTGCAAAATCCTTCGTGGTCAAGACCCTCGTCTTCTTGTCATTGTCGGTCCTTGTTCTATTCACGATCCGATCTCTGCACTCGACTATGCACGTCGCTTAGCGGCTTTAGCAGAGGAACTCAGCGATCAGCTCTTCATTGTGATGCGCGTCTATTTTGAAAAACCAAGAACCACTATTGGTTGGAAAGGGTTGGTAAGCGATCCTCATCTCAATGACTCTGGCGATATGACCTATGGCATTGTTCTCGCACGCCAATTGCTTCTCGATGTCGCCACTCTTGGCCTGCCAGCAGCCACAGAATTTTTAGATCCGATCGTACCACAATACATCGCTGATCTCATTAGCTGGTCAGCTATCGGTGCACGCACGACTGAGTCTCAGACTCATCGTGAAATGGCAAGCGGTCTCTCGATGCCAGTGGGATTTAAAAACAGTACTGATGGGACGATTCAAACAGCAATCGATGCGATGCGCTCGTCGCGCGTGCCTCACAGCTTCCTCGGGATCGATCATGATGGGATGACGAGCATTGTCAAAACGATGGGCAACGAAGAAAGTCATCTCGTCTTGCGCGGCGGCCGTCACGGGACGAATTATCATCCTCATCAAATTACAGAAGCCATTCATCAACTTGAAGCAGCCAACGTCCCAACTGCGATGATTATCGACTGCAGTCATGCTAACAGCGGCAAAGATCCAACGGGCCAGCAGCGCGTCTGGGAAAGCCTTTTAGAACAGCGCCGCGCAGGTTGCCGCGAAATTGTTGGCGCCATGATTGAAAGTTATTTGGAACACGGCCGCCAAGAACTT
>VHCR01000097.1 GCA_016871655.1 Verrucomicrobiota bacterium | reverse complement strand
GTAAGTGATGAGCTCTATCGTCAAATGACCCTTCCTTCTCATGAAGTGAGGGAAAAAAATGGAAGGCTCAAAAATGATTTAGAAGCAAAGTATCAACAGTTTTTAAATTCTTCGATGATGCGCTGGCTTGGAAGACTTCCTGGCTTCCATGGCTTTTATCGCGATGGGCAGAATAAATTGCAGGTGGTGAGGACTGAATTGTGAAGATAGAAGATGGAAGATGGGAAGACATCAAGTCGTCTCAACTAACCAAAAGAAAAAATCTTTTCAAAAATCAAGTTTTCTAGGCAGTCTAATTTACGCCAGCTTGACTCCTATCTTCCATCTCCCATCTCCTATCTCCTATCTCCTATCTCCTATCTCCCATCTCCCATCTCCCATCTCCCATCTTCTATAATTCCAAGCATCTCCATGAAACCAACAAAGCTAGCTCTCATTCTAACATCTCTTTTGCTTCTACTGCTTCCCGGCTGCGTTATCTCTCCTCTCGGGCCGCTGGACAAAGCGCCGCAGCATGAGGCAAAAAAATTGACAGGCTATCGTCCTTTTGCCTGGGGTATTTCTACCAGCAGTTTGCAGTATGAAGATCCTGGTGTGAAACCGGGGATGAAAGATTATTTTGTACGAGATTGGGATCTTTTGGTCGCTAGGAAAAAAGCCCCAGCGGTTGGCAATGCACTTTCGAGCTGGTCTCATTTTGAAAAAGATTTAGAGGCGCTGCAAAAAATTGGAGTGAACTCTTATCGCTTCAGCATCGAATGGGCGCGGGTAGAGCCGCAGCCTGGCGTTTATAATGAAGAGGCTATCAATCGTTATGTTGATATGGTACGACAGCTCAAGGAGTCAGGGATTGAGCCGGTCATTTGTTTATGGCATTTTACGTTTCCTGCGTGGTTGGAGGGTAACACTAGAAAAGCAAAATCAAACTGGCTGCATCCCTTGGCTCGGACGCATTGGAATAATTACGTTACTAAAATGGTGAAAGCGATGTCGCCTTACGTAAAATATTATGCGCCTCAAAATGAACCAAACGGGCAAATTTTAACGGCCTACATCATCGGACTTTGGCCGCCTGATCATACCCTAGACTTTAACGGTTACAAAATGGCAATGGTGCAAAGCGAAGGAATGTTTCGCGATGCATCAGCAATCATTAAAAAAATCAGTCCAGATGCTAAAGTTATGAGCGTCGAAGCTATTCCATATTGGTACCGCGGCCCTCTTGATCCAGGGGGGATTATATACAATACAGTTGAACATAATGTTTTTGATCACCTCGATAAAATCTATGATGTGTGTGACATTGTCGGATTTAATTATTACTACAGCCAAGTGGCAGGGCCTCTCAGTATGCTGACGCAGAGCCGACATCATGGAACTCATTTTTCAATGATGGGATGGCACATTGATCCAAAAGCTTTTGGGAAATTGATTCGTAAAATTGGAAAACGTTATGACAAGCCAATGATGATTACCGAAAATGGAATTGCCGACCTTGATGAAGACCAACGCATCAAATACCTCCACGATCATATCGAGCAAGTTCGTATCACGATGGATGAGGGATATGATGTGAAGGGATATTTTGTTTGGTCTTTAGCTGACAATTATGAATGGCACTACGGCTACGTTCCGAAATTTGGATTGGCCACCATGGATCCAAAAACATTCGAACGGATCTTGAAGCCCTCGGCACTCTACTATCGTGATGTGATCAAAGCCTCCGAGCGAGAGGGGCGCGTCGAGCCTAATCCGCCGAAGTGGAGGGAATTTTTTTTGAATATGAAGAAGAAGAAATAGCCGCAAAAGAACGTAAAGAGCGCAAAAAACTTGAAGATAGGAGATGGAAGATGGGAGATAGGAGTTGTGGTTTGCTGACGCAAACATTATAAAAATTTTTAATATGCCGAAGGCCTCGATCCTATCTTCTATCTTCCATCTTCCATCTTCTAAAAAAAAATCTTTGCGGTTAATTCTTTTTTTGTTTTTTTTGGTGCTGGCAAGCTGCTCGCAGCAGAGCAAACGCGCTGATCTCGTTGTCATCACAGGGGCAGAGCCTGAGTCGCTTGACCCTGTCATCGTGACAGGGCAAGTCGATCAAAATATAGTGAGTGAACTTTTTGAAGGGCTCACCCGTTTTAACAAAGCAGGTCTATCAGAGCCTGGAATAGCAGCTTCATGGGACGTGTCAGCAGATCATCGTGTTTATACGTTTCATTTACGACTAGATGCTCATTGGTCCAATGGAGAGCCGATTACTGCTCATGATGTGATGGCATCGTGGAAGCGTGTCTTAATGCCAGCGACCGGCTCAGTAAATAGTTATCAGCTTTTTGTGATAGAGGGAGCTGAGGAGTTTGTTGCTGGGAAAATCGATTTTTCGAAAGTCGGTCTTGAAGCTCTTGATGAACGAACATTAAAAGTCACGCTGCATCATCCAATACCTTATTTTATCGATCTCTGCGCCTTGCCTGTCTTTTCAATTGTCCCAATAAAACTGATCGACCAAGTCGGAGATGATTGGATAAAGCCGCAACACATTCTTACGAACGGGCCTTATCGATTAGGTGATTGGCGAATCAATGACAAGATTCGGTTGGAGCGAAATCCATGCTACTGGGATCGCGAGCATGTTGCGCTCCAGACAATTGACTTGTTGCCAATCTCTCAAGCTAATGTCGCTTATAATTTTTATGCCTCCGGAGAGGCGGATATTATTTTTGGAAAAGCATTTCCTCCCGCCTTGATTGATGAGCTTAAAAAACGGGACGACTTTCATTCAGCTTGCTTTTTAGGAACGGAATTTCTGCGTTTTAATTGCATGAAGTCTCCCTTCAATGATCCTCACGTGCGTCAGGCTTTCTCGCTTTGTGTCGATCAACAATTTTTAACGAAAAAAATTGCACGTGCTGGAGAAATCCCTGCGTATAGCTTCGTGCCTCCTGGAGTTCCCAATTATCATTCTCCTCGTATGACACAATATGATCCCGTCAAAGCACGGCAACTTTTGGCTAAGGCTGGATATCCTGGTGGAAAAAATTTTCCTTTAGTCAATTACCTTTACAACGAGGGACAACTCACCGAAGGCATTGCGGTCGAGTTGCAATCGATTTGGAAAAAAGAACTCGGTGTATCCGTTTTGTTAGCGCGCCAAGAGTGGAAAGTCTATTTGGCCTCGCTGAACCAGCTCGATTACAGCATCGGGCGTTCGAGTTGGGTGGGAGACTATCCCGATCCCAATACCTTCCTCGATATTTTTACAAGTGTCAGTGGCAACAACCGCACTGGCTGGAGATCTGAGTCCTATGACTACTTGATCGGACAAGCCGGCACTATTTTTAATCCAGAGGAACGATTCCATCTCTTTCAACAAGCGGAGCAATTACTCGTCCAAGATCAAGCTGTCATCGTTCCACTTTTTTATTATGCCGGTGTCCAAATTTATGATCCAAGAAAGTGGGGAGGCATTGAGGAAAATGTTTTGGACAAACATCCGCTTTGGCAGGTTTATCGAACATGTCAACGTTCCGTTGACAGTTCGAAGATAGAAGATGGGAGATAGGAGATGGAAGTTTGTTCAGCAGATATAAAATAAATTCACATAAAGTAATTTTGCACTTATTAAATTGAATTTACCAAAGACCATAATTCCTATCTTCTATCTTCTATCTACCATCTACCATCTACCATCTACTTCTGCTGATTCATCATGCAATTTGCCTTCCAGTTTCAACGTTCCTGTGCACTCATCACCGGAGCCTCTTCGGGCTTGGGAATGGAGTTTGCACGGCAGCTGGCACCGTATGCTGCGACATTGATTTTAGTAGCGAGGCGAGGTCAAGTGCTTGAAGAATTGAAGAGAGAATTAATGCTAAAAAATAATTCTCTCGTGGTGCATGTCAAAGAAGTTGATTTATCTGATGTCGTTGCTCGGAACGAGCTGGCTGATTGGATAAAAAAACAATCGTTATCCCTGAATTTTCTAATCAATAATGCTGGTTTGGGTGACTTAGGTGATTTTGCTGGCGCACAGTGGGAACGTTTAGAGCCGATTCTCAACGTGAACATCACTGCCTTGACGCATCTCACTCATTTGCTCTTGCCGATATTGCGAAGGCAGGCTCCGAGTGCGATTCTGCAAGTGGGATCAGTTGCTAGCTTTTTCCCATTGCCCTACAATGCGGTCTACGCAGCCTCCAAGGCTTATGTGAAGAGCTTCTCCGAGGCACTTGCAATAGAGGAGGAAAAGTATGGCGTTTTTGTTTCTTTACTTTCACCGGGGCCTGTGCCGACGCCATTTTTTGAAATTGCCAGTCGCTCTGGAGAAAAAAATAGGGCAACATCACGTGTTCCTCGGTCACTTATTACCTCAGCGGAGGAAGTCGTAGCGGTTGCTTTAAAGGGATTTTTAGCACATCGTGATTCGATCATCCCGAATCGAAACTTGCGCATTGTCGTAAAGCTCTGTTCAATGCTTCCGCGCCGAATTTTAAAAAAACTTTTTCTCCTCAATAAAAACTTTTCATGAAGAGTGTCAAAACTATTACAACCTGGGCTTCACGAGCTGTTGAGTCACAAGCTACAAAAGCTTTTAATAAAACGCTTCAACTTATTAAAGAACCGCTCTCGCTTGTTGAAAAAGAAATTACAGACCAATCTCGTTCTTTTGACGTTCGAATGAAGCGTTATATCGATGATGCTTGCGGTGGAAGTGGGAAGCGCTTGCGACCAGTCTTGGCGTTGCTAACAGGAGGAGCCTGTGGAGGTCTGACGCAAGAACATCAACGCTTGGCCTTAATCTTGGAATTAATTCACATTGCGAGTCTCATTCACGATGACATTATGGATGAAGCGGGATTACGGCGTGAGCGACCCACGCTTCATGCCAAGTGGGGAAATGCAACGAGCGTTCTTGTTGGTGATTTACTTTTTGCGCATGCGCTTAAACTTTCTGCTGATTTTTCGAACTCAGAAATTTCCCGTTGTATTGCTGATGCCACTCTCGACGTTTGTTCCGGAGAAATATTGCAGACAGAGCGACGCTTTGATGTTCATCTCAACTTGCAAGAATATTACCGCATCATAGCGATGAAAACGGGGTCTCTTTTTCGCGCTGCCTGTGAGTTGGGCGCCGTGATTAGCAAAGCCACACCTGCTGTTGTCGAGGCATTGAGACACTATGGGAATAATATTGGAATTGCCTATCAAATTTTAGACGATTGTATTGACCTTATCGGAAATGAAAAAAATATTGGAAAGACCTTGGGAACCGATCTGCAACATGGAAAATTTACACTCCCAATCCTTTTCCTCTTGCAATCGTGTTCGGAGGCGGAGCGGAACAAGTGGCATGACTATCTCCTTCATAAAAAAGAAAAAGACCTACACGAATTGGGAGTAACTCTCTTAGAGCAAGGGGCGTTGAATAAAGCTGTAGCAGAGGCTCAGCGGTTGATTGAGGAGGCCAATGAAAAACTCGATCTCGTAGGAAAAAATTCTTACAGCGAAGGATTGCGCGGCATTGCAAGCTACATCCTTAGCATTCTTCGCACGATGGAAAAAATTTAGGAGCTGTCTAAATCGAGTGTTTCATGGTGAATCGTCGCGAGGCGTAGCTCGGTCTGCATCAGGCTGCCAGCAGGGGCGAACGAGTTTCATTTAGAGGGTGTCTTGAAAATAGATAAAATTGATGCAGTACAAGGAGCGAGAAGCAGAGCCGAGGAGTGTATAAGTAATACTCGAAGAAGGCGAGCATCACAGTGACGCAGTAATGCGCGATTTTAGCTTTTTCAAGACACCCTCTTATAGTGTATTAAATTGAAAAGGGCACGCGATAAGCTTGCTCTTTTTCCTTAGAACTGCGTTCTCAGATCTCACGTTA
>VHCR01000096.1 GCA_016871655.1 Verrucomicrobiota bacterium | reverse complement strand
TTTCGGATCGAAAGTTTTCCATTCTCGATTGTTGCCATTCCAGCAGAATCATAGCCACGATACTCCAACCGACTTAATCCTTCTAAAAAAATCGGCACAGCTTCCTTCGGTCCAACATATCCAACAATTCCACACATAAGCTCTAAGGCTACAGGTTATAGGTTAAAATACTTTTATTACAAGAGGTCTGGATTTTAGTTGCATTCAAACTTTTCGCAATGAAATATTCGATAGTTCAATAAAACCTAATGGAAACAAAAACCATTTTATCACTTTCTAGAATCGGTGCCATCATCATGGGGGGAGGTGCAGGAACACGTCTTTTTCCGCTTACGCGAGATCGCGCTAAGCCGGCCGTTCCCATTGGCGGAAAATATCGTTTAGTTGATATCCCTATCAGCAACTGCTTGAATTCTGACATTCATGCCATTTATGTTTTAACGCAATTCAATAGCCGTTCTCTCCATCGTCATATCAACGAAACATACAAATTCGACTCTTTTCATGGGAGTTTTGTAGAAGTTCTAGCTGCCCAGCAAACGCCCACTGGCGCTCATTGGTATCAGGGAACTGCTGACGCCGTTCGTCAAAATCTTTGCACGTTTTTAGAGCGAGATTATGATTACTTTATCATTCTTAGTGGCGATCAACTTTATCGCATGGATTATCAAGCAATCCTACGACAACATCAAGAAACTGGTGCTGATCTGACTATCGCTTGCATTCCCGTGAATCATGCAGCTGCTCCGCAGTTTGGGATCATGGAAACAGATGCCTCCTTGCGCATCACTCGCTTTGTGGAAAAGCCAAAAGAACCTTCGATATTAAAAGAATTAAAAATTAAACCCTCTTTGCTAACACAGCTCCAAGAAAAATTAGAGGAAACACTCTACTTAGCATCGATGGGAATTTATGTTTTTAATAGGAAGGTGCTTCTTGATTGTTTGGACAATCAATTTCCTGACTTTGGAAAAAATGTGATTCCAGCAGCAATCACGACTCACGATGTCAGAGCTTTTATTTTTCGTGGTTATTGGGAAGACATCGGAACCATTCGTTCTTTTTTTAATGCGAATCTTCAGCTGACAGATTCCTCCCCTCCTTATAGCTTTTATGCTCCAGGAGCTCCTATCTACACGCATACTCACTTTTTGCCAACGAGCATCATTGAAGAAGCCTTAATCCGTCGTGCTATTATTTCTGATGGCTGTAGGATTCATGGCGCTCAAATCGAGCGTTCGGTAATTGGCATTCGAAGCATTATTCGTCCTGGCACTTCGCTTAAAAATACGATCATGATGGGGGCCGATTTTTATGAATCAGAATATCAAGAACCATCTGAAAGCCTCTATCCGCTTGGCATCGGCTCTCATTGTAATATCGAAGATGCGATCATTGATAAAAATGCTAGGATCGGAGACCATGTCACAATCACTCCTCAAGGAAAAACAAACGACTACAAAGGTCCTGGCTATGAGGTTCGAGATGGTATTGTTATTATTTTAAAAAATGCCATCATTCCTTCGGGAACGGTGATTTAGAAAAATTCACAGGGATGAAAGCGATGGAAGGAATGAAGAGAGATGATAGGCTATAGGAAAAATCCCAAAGTGAAACGAAAACATAATTTGATATGAATTGAATTGATTCGAAAAATTTTTGATTATTGCCGTAGGCCTCATTTGCCTTACCACCTTTTAAACATCCCTTCTATCGCTTTCATCCCTGTGAATTTTTTTTCTTACACTTTATGAAATTTTTTCTGTTACTCCTTCCACTCACACTCCTGCTTTCCAGCTGTCTCTACGATAATGCTCCGAGCAAGCCTGCAAGCCAAATCAACACGGCTCTTGTAGGCATTTGGACAACGCAGGATAAAAACGGAAAAATCCTTCAGGCAACAGTGACCCCTGAAAGTAATCTTTATTATCATGTGAGTTGCTGTGATAAGGACAAAAATGAAAAAAATCCATGGCAATTTGAAGGATGGATTTCACGCGTTGATAACTTAAAAATACTGACACTGCAATCGCTCTCTTCCGATCCTCGCTATCAAGGAAAGTATATTCTTTTTCATTACGAAGTGATTGCCCCAGGACCTGCGTCCATTGAAGATGTCGCTCCAAGAAGAATTCGCATCACACAATTGCAATTAAATGAGTCAGCCTACCATCTCGATTCTAAATTACTCCGACAAGCAATCCGCGAGCGCTTGCAACAACAAGCACTCCTTCCTTCCGAGGGTTCTGTGGTGTGGACAAAAATTGGAAATGTGACGTGGCAAGGGAAGTAAAATGCAAGAAATTAGCCACAAGGAATTCTTACTTTCCTACCCATTTCACAAAAGCCTCTGGGCCGCCCGATAAATAGTTTGAACTCTTCAACTGTTTGCCTTGAGCATCTAGCAAAATCAACGTTGGGTATCCTTCTATTTTGAATTTTGTTTGCAGCTCTTGATTTTGTTGTTTGAGAGCCTCAGATTGTTCCGATTTCTTTTTTCCTTGAGGGAAATCAACGAGGACAAGGACTAAATTTTTTTCAGCATATTTTTCAAATGCTGGTTGAGAAAAAAGTTCTTTGTCCAACTTCATGCACCATGGACACCAATCACTTCCTGTGAAGTCGAGGAGAACCAATTTATTTTCTTTCGATGCTTTTTTGAGTGCTGCTGGATAATCAGTCATCCAAAGATCAGCAGCAGAGAGGCAAGTAGTAACGAGGATTAATGCTAGGAAAAATAGAAAGAGACGTGTTGTTGTTTTCATTATCTTGTTCTACGAGTTGCTCTCTAAGATTGCAATGAATTTTTGAAAATACTCTAAGAGGGTGTTTTGAAAATATAGTGTATTAAATTGATGCAGTACAAGGAGCGAGAAGCAGAGCCGAGGAGTGTATAAGTAATACTCGACGAAGGCGAGCATCACAGCGACGCCGTAATGCGCAATTTTAGCTTTTTCAAGATAACCTCTTAAGGCTTCTTCGTCCCAATCACCTTGGCACGCGCCTGCTTAACACCAGGAGTCTCTTTTTTCATCAAGACAGGAGCAAAAATAGAAATGGAACTCATCGCCCAAGCGAACACATTAATGAGGACTCCCCCCCAAAATGCTGTAGAAAAGCGATCGATTTCAAATGCAGGAAGAATTTTAGCAACGAGATAGAGCAATCCTGCGTGGAGAAAGATATTGAAAAAGCCTATCCGTTCTACAAAAAGCCGCACGTCCGTTGAGATAATCAATGTATGACAAGCTCCAGCAGCAAGGCCGAAGAGGAGCGCTGCCTCTAATAACGTTGTCATCGAAGCATAGGTAAAACCTTTTTTCAGCAGAACGGCTCCTAGCATTGAAAGAGCAAAAATTAAACAGTGCCGAAAAAAATTCAGCCAAGATGACCATGTTACATTAAAACGATTACTACTGTTCATATCGATTTAGTGGTTAACGAAATTCTCTCTCCATTGTTTCACAAACGGTCTTCGCAAACTTCACGCGAGCATACCATTTGTAATTTGCTGGAATGATGGTCCAGGGAGCAACTTTAGTAGATGTTTTTTGAAACATAACAGAGGCTGCTTCATTATGATGTTTCCACTTGCGACGATTGCGCCAATCTTCTTCGTTAATCTTCCAATGTTTGAGTGGCTCTGCTTGACGCTTTTTAAAACGTCGGAGCTGTTCTTCCTTGGTGATCATCATAAAAATTTTAATGAGAATGGCACCACCATCTGTCAATGTTCGCTCAAAATCATTGATCTCTTGGTAAGCTTGCTTCCATTCTTTTTGTGTCGCAAATTTTTCAACGCGCTCCACTAAAACGCGTCCGTACCAAGAGCGATCAAAAATAGTTAGGTTTCCATGAGGAGGAAGCTTGTTCCAAAAACGCCACAAATAATGATGAGCAAACTCTTCCGTTGTTGGTTTCACAATCGAATAGACACGGACTAAGCGAGGGTCGAGCGGCTCGGTCACACGTTTAATGGCTCCTCCCTTTCCTGCAGCGTCCGGCCCTTCTACCACAATGATCACCGAGCGCTTATTCTCTTTGAGCTTCATTTGTAAGCTTAACAAATTGAGATGATATTTTTCTAACTCGCGAAGATAAGCTTCTTTTGTAATCGAGCAGTCTTGATCCAGCTTATCAAGGTTGATCAGTTGTTTGGCCATGGATGGAAGTGAGTTCGTGAAAAGTATTAGAAGAGTTTAAATAGCAAAATAGCGATTGGCGAGCCTGATCATTTTTTTTCTCATTAAAAAAAGATGTCGTTCGCGCGGAGAATGTTGAGAAAATATTTCTGCGAGAGTTGGTAATTTTTCTGATACTAAAAATTTCCAGTATTTCAAAATAGCTTCTGTAGAAACACGCTTTGCAGCTGCGCTCCCTTGTTCCACTAATTTTTTTCGCAATGCGACATCCTCTTTCAGTCGGATCAATTGAGCTAGCAGCTCGGAAGCTGAATTTGCTTGGAGATAATTTTTTTCAACAGTTCCTTCGGAGAGATAACCACTCTCCTTGCCTCCTATAAAAGGGATTCCAGCGTGCCAAGCATTGTAGAGTTTAGTGGCCGGCTTATTAAAATGGTGCAACGCTGCCGCATTGCGAAGAGCAATCGAAACATCGGCATGACGATAATCGTGCCAAAATTCTACCGGAGGCATCTCCAAATAAATTCCAGCACGGCGACGGACTTCTTGAATCCATTCTAAGGAAAAAATTTCCCGATGACATTGATATGTCTGCCCTACAAAATAAGCGTTTTCAAAACGATCTCCGCGATCAGGATCGCGTGCTAGAAGATGAGGCTGAGGCCAATGAGGCACAAAAAGCGAATCAGGAAGAAAATGAGCACGCTTTTTATTTTGCACGAGGTGAAAATGGGCTGCAGGATGAACGAAGCGCTGCGTGACAATATCGACAAAAAAAACATTAGGAGGAATCGGGCGATGCCATTCTTCAAAAACTTCTAGCGAGGAGTTCAACGCAATCACGATTCCTTGCTGTGGCATTTGAGAAGTTAGTTCGCATTCAACGCCTGCTTCGTTCAACAACAACCATGTTTGATAAATCCAATTTTGAGCGGAAAAAATAGGAGGAATAATGGCCTCCGCAGGAAATGGAGCCTTTTCTTTCCACGATTTTTCCCATATGGGAGCAGGAAAACAACTTTCTGGAAGGTAAAAAGTTATCTGCTGCTTCATGAAAATTTTTTAATCTCGCGAGAAAGCCTTGATTAAAGCATTCTCAAAAAGCAATTCTGAGAATTCTACCGGCTGACTCCCCTCACCCGGTGGATAGTAGACGTAGTAAGGAATGCCGACGCGATGGAATTCGCGCAATGCTTTTGTAATTTCTGGGTTGGCATTCGTCCAATCAGCTTTCATCGGTACGATGTGGTGCTCGCGCAAGAGTGTTTTGACAGCCGGTGTGTTGATCGCGGTGCGTTCATTAAATTGGCAGGTCAAACACCAGGCAGCCGTGAAGTCGAGAAAGACGGCCTTGCCCTGACTTCGCAATTCTGCGAGACGTCCTGCGGAGTAAGGAATCCATTGAATTTCGTCGCTTGCAACGGCAGAGAGCGAAGTCATTTGCTCTTCGGAAAGGGAGGACGGTTTGGTAACAGCATTAACAATTTTTGGAATTAAAATCCAACACGAGAATAGTACGATTCCAAAACTCAGCATCACAGAACCCCATCTAATTTCTTTTTGAGCAGTACAAAAAATTCCATAGATCCAAGCAGCGATTCCTAAAAATAAAAGGAGCAACAAGGTGAAAAGCATGCCTGCGGTGCCATGTTGTTTTCCTAAAACGCCGAGCAACCAAATGTTCGTTGCGATCAACGGAAATCCCATGAAGTGCTTCAGATGCTCCATCCATGGGCCTCGACGGGGCACCCATTTCACCCAAGT
>VHCR01000095.1 GCA_016871655.1 Verrucomicrobiota bacterium | reverse complement strand
TGAACTTCGCTTCTAATGCAGCTACTTTAAACACAACCTCGGTGTCATGATTTATGAGGCAACGTTCTCTTACTTTCTTCTACCCTCGGGTGTCATTTACTTTTGAGGCAACAAGCTGCCTCCTCAATCAAATGCTCCTCAATATCGACCTCCTCCGCAATTTGATTCAGTGAAGCATGCTCACTCGGACGATAGAAAAGATAAACAAGTCCGCCGAGTAAACTCCAAAGGACAGTGAGAAAAAAAGAGGTAATGGAAATAATCACCGCCAATGATTTTGGTGTTCCATCAATCGTATTGAGCAATGTTTGAAATAGTCCTTCACGCAGACCAATGCCGCTTAAGCTTACAGGAATGGCGCTGATCGTATTCACAATAGGAATTGTTTCAATGATTGTTACAATCCTGGGTGCACCAGGCAATGATGCAAAAGCACACGCTGCAAAAATTGTGGTCGCAAATAAAAAAATATTTTGCAAGATCGAATAGCAGAAGGCTCCAAGCAAGGCTCCACGATTACGGGCATACGAAGAAAAGGATGCCGAGATATCACTTAAAAAACGATGTCCTGGGAGCCAATGCGGAATTTTTTTCCAAAGATGAAAATGGTCGACGACTAAACTGACAACGAGAAAAACAAGAAATCCCCCAAAGACTGCAGCCACTGTTGTTAAGAGGCTGCGAGTCACGAGCGTTCTACTGAAGTCAGAAAAAAAAGAGAGTGCAATCACCAGCGTGATCAGCATGATCGCAAACATACCGACCAAACGATCGATGACAATACTCAAAAAGACAGCCGTCTTTTGTTGAGGAGCCTCGCGCATTGTATAAAAAATTTTAACAACATCACCACCGGTCGAACCAAGCAGGAAAAGATTAAAAAACATTCCAATCATGACAAGCTCCCATGTCCTCTTCCACCCAAGATGAATGCCCTGCACACCAAGCAAGAGCGCCCAACGCCACGTTGTTGTCACCAGCACCAATCCAAAAGCAATAAAGCCTGGCACAAGCCACCAGACATTTGCATTTTGTAACGCCAACATCATCTGCTGACGCTTAGCAGGATCATGAAAGATCCACCAGAGGAGCAACAGCGTTACTGCCGTCTGAAAAAGTGTCATGAGAATTTTTTTCGATTTCATAATGGAAGAAGAATAGCCGCAAAAGAATGCAAAGAAGGCGAAAAAAGATTTTTATAAAATTAACTTTATTTCATTTGATCTCACTAACTTTGCAACGGACTGCGTATCGGCAGCCTTTCAATTGAGATAGATAATCATAATAAAACGATCCCAACTTTTAGAAGAACTTATCACAATAATTTCTCTTTTTCTTTGCGCTCTTTTGCGTCTATTAATTTTGTGGCTATGCTTTCGTCATTTAATTCCACGTGATGAGGCGGAGTTCATGCGGCTGCAGCATGTAAGGATGAGTCGGAATAATGCGCAAACGAAGTCCATAGCTTCCACTTTCTGCTGCGGGAATCTTTCCAGAATACTCATAAACGCCTTCCCCTGCCTCGAGCAGCGGAATGGCATTGGGAATGTCTTGAACTTGTGGTGACATAATCACATTTTTTTCGGAAGGACCGAAGTAGGCTTGAACTCGAACATGCTCCGGTTTAATAGCTCCTAATTGAACAGTGGCTTTGAGCGTCACTTCTTCTCCAACAAAAAATGCATTCTGCTGCTCGCTTGAAATAATTTGGTATTCCTGGACTTCCACTTGAGGCCAGAGAAGGATCATCTCTTTTTTCCACTGACTCAATTCACGGGCATTTTGAAAATCATTTTTTTCCATGATCCCATGAGCCACTGCTGCGGGTTCATAAAGAAAATGATCATACTCTTTGACCATGCGATGCGTATTAAACATCGGAACAATCGTCCGCATCGACTCTCGCATCGATTGAATCCAGGCTAGCGGCAAGCGACCATCAGGCTTGGCATAGTAGAGCGGCACGATTTGGTTTTCGAGTACAGAAAAGAGGCTCTGAATATCAACTTCGTTTTGATAGTCATTACTTCCCCCGATAATATCCGCCCCAATGGCCCATCCATTTTTTCCATTAAAACTTTCCAACCACCATCCATCCAGAACGCTCAAGTTGATGCCGCCGTTGAGCGGAAGTTTCATGCCACTCGTACCACTTGCTTCATAAGGCCGCAATGGGTTGTTCAGCCAGACATCGCATCCATGATAAAGACGCCGCCCAATATTGATGTCGTAATCTTCTACAAAAATGATTCGCCCTTCAAATTGAGGATCGCGCGAGTAACGATAGACCTCTTGAATGATTTTTTTTCCTTCCTCATCTGCTGGATGAGCTTTTCCAGCAAAAATAAATTGCACCGGATGCTCGCGATTTGTCACGATGCGCCGCAACCGCTCAGGATCAGAAAAAAGGAGTGAGCCGCGCTTGTACGTCGCAAAGCGCCGCGCAAAACCAATTGTCAAAACATCGGTATTGAGAATGCGATTGACGTGTCTCACCTCATCAGGCGTTTCTCCGTTCCGAATCCGCTGACGGCGGATGCGCTCTCGCATAAATTCAATGCTCCGCTGCTTCAACGTCTGATGCAGTTGCCAGAGGACTTCATCGGGAATATCAATCACACCGCGCCAAAAGTCAGGATCACTTTGCCGATCTTCCCAATCTTTTCCCAAATATTTTTCGTAGAGATTATGAAACTCCCCAGCCGCCCATGTCTTAGCATGAACACCATTCGTAATGCTGATGATAGGAATTTCTTCGACCGGAACGCCCTTCCAAACACCCTGCCAAAGATGACGACTCACTTCGCCGTGAAGTTTGCTCACCGCATTGCTAAACCGACTCGTCCGCAAAGCCAATATCGTCATACTAAAAAGGGCCTTCGGATCGATACTCTCTTGGCCTAACCGCATGAATTGTTCCCAAGTAAGTCCGACACTTCCAGGATAGGCTTCAAAATAAGCTTTCATCAGCTCTTCGCTGAAAACTTCATTGCCAGCAGGGACTGGCGTGTGGGTTGTAAAAATATTAGAGGCAGCAACGACCTGCAGCGCTGTATCAAAGTTAATGCCATTTTTTTCCACCAAATCACGAATGCGCTCTAATGAAAGAAATGCGGAGTGCCCTTCGTTCATGTGGCAGACGTTTGGGACAAAGCCAATAGCCTTAAGCGCTCTAATGCCGCCGATTCCCAGCACCATCTCCTGTTGCATGCGCAATTCTTGATTGCCGCCATACAATGAGGATGTGATCAGTTGATCCGCTGAACTATTTTCAGGAAGCATCGTATCGAGCAAATAAATTTTAATCCGCCCCAATGCTAGCTCCCAAACTCGAGCCAAAACCAAACGACCTGGCAACTCAATAGAAACACGGAGCGGTTTGTCGTCGATTTTCACTTCGCGGAGAGGAAGGTGATTAACAACTTGATTGAGCTGAACAGCCTCTTGCCATCCCTCTTTGTTGATTTGTTGTTTGAAATAACCGTCGCGATAAAGAAGACCAACAGCTCGAAAGTTTAATCCGAGGTCAGAAGCTGATTTGCAATGATCTCCCGAGAGAATACCGAGGCCGCCAGAATAGTTTGGAAAAGATTCGTGCAGTCCATACTCGGCAGAAAAATAAGCGATCGCTTCTTGAGCATGCAAGGCTCCGTAGGTATCGGTTCGTGCGATGTAATTTTGAAAAGCTTGATAAACTCTTCCAAGCTCCGTCAAGTAGCGTTCATCACTACCCATTTCAATCAAACGCGATTGATGACAGAGTTGCAAAACCCGCACTGGATTATGATTCGTCCGCTCCCAAAGCTCGACATCAAGCTCTCGAAACAAACGTCGTGCCGTCGGCTCCCAACTCCACCACATATTGTAAGCAAGTTCACGAAGAGCCTCTAACGATCCTGGCAGCTTGGGAATAACATTAAAAGTGAGGAGAGATTCCATGATTTTTAATGTTATGAGTAACGATTCTCGAGTGATGAGTCAATTTTTGTTTGCATAATAACAATTTCAAATGAAAATTGCACTCCTTTCGTTTTATGGCTTCAGCTACCTCCATCAAAAATAAAAATGCTGACGGCTTGCGTGGCATAGCTTGTTTAGCAGTAGCTCTGAATCATTTTGTAGGAGCGTTTTTTCCAACACTGCTATACCGCGTTTATCCAGATTCTTTTTTAAAAGCAGCTCATCCCTCTTTTTTTGAAACGGTTTTTTCATTACCAGCCATGACGCTTTTTTATAATGGAAGTTTTCCCGTTATGATCTTTTTTGTGCTATCGGGATATGTCCTTGCGGCACCTTACTACCACCCTAATCATGATACAACCCGCCTCCATCGAAGACTATGGGGACGTTATTTGCGGTTGAATATCCCCATTGCAACTTCAATTCTCATTTCATTTTTTGTTTATCAATGCCATGGATATTTTAATACCAGTGCTGCAATGGAGATCTCCCCCTCACAACCATGGCTTCGAACTTTTTTCCAGCCTGGCGTTTCTCAAATGACAGCTTTGCAAGACATGATCTGGCAGTCTTTAGCTTTAGGTGAGGCAACCTTTAATCCTGTTTATTGGTCGCTCAAAGCTGAGTTTATTGGATCGATCTATCTCCTCATTTTTTACATTATCACACCAAAAAGATGGCAATTTCTTTTTTTACTTCTGCTGATGTGGTTGATTTATTTTTTTGACCGCACCACTTCAACTCCTGTTTTTATTTATGCAATTCTGCTAGGATCCCTCTTAAATCTGATTCGAGTTCCTAAAAATTTTTATCTTCTCTTTGTTATCATCGGAATTTTTTTCGGAGCCTTGCAAGAAGCGAGTCCATTCTATCATATTTTTCCTCCCGTCTTGAAATGGTACCGACCTTATTTTTACAATGCTATCGGAGCTCTCTTCATTACAGGTCCCATTGTGCAGGGGTTTGGCACAAAATTCTTTCAAAGTCGCGCGATGCAATTTTTAGGAACGATTTCTTTCCCACTCTACCTACTTCATTTTATCGTCCTCTGCTCCTTCTCCTGCTGGCTTTATTTAATATTACCGCAACAGCCCATCATGCTTGCTCTCAACTTCGCTCTCTACCTTTTGGTAGCGATTAGCCTCTCTCTCCTATTTGAAAAATATGTTGATCAACCTGCCATCAAGCTTGCACATCATTTTACTTCGTTTCTATTCAAAAAATAGCAATCATTCAGCTAATCAACAGAACGTAGGAAAAAGAAATCTGATACACTATACTCCAAATCCCAAAAACTAAAATCAACTCTATGCTTATTTTTGATTCTCCCAAAACAAGAAGGGAAATTTTACTCAACAGCGCCCTCTCCCTTCTCCTTCTGCTAGCTGCTTTAGCCATGTTCTGGCCGACTTGCCGCGCTTTCTTCAAAGTGGTGATCAGTTGTAACGAAGGATGGAACGCTTTTTTTTCGGCAGCAGCGGTGCAAACGGGAATTTGCTATCCTACGCCAGAGCAGCTTATCACGAACAACTATCCTCCACTCTCATTTTATTTTGTCGGCTATATCGGATGGCTCTTGGGCGATTTGATCTTGGCCGGACGATTGCTTTCACTCCTCTCCGTTTTCTTAATCGGATTGTTCATTGGAAAACTTATTCTAAAATTAGGAGGAAGCTCGCGCAGCGCGATTGTAGGAGGTGCTTTCTTCATCGCAACGATGGGATTTTTTTTCCAGAAATATGTTGGCATGAACGATCCTCAACTACTCGCTGAATGCATCATGCTTGGAGGTGCTTTGCTTTTTCTCAAAGAACTCGATAAAGACAGCACGCCTTGGGCTGGCATAGGAGTCATGGTCATCGCGGGGTTTTTTAAGCACAACATCATCATGCTCCCAATTTCTCTCCTCCTTTGGCTGCTGCTTCGCGGAGAAAAAAAAATGTTCGCCAAATGCCTTCTTTTTGCTTTTTTCCTTATAACAGCGGGCTTTGTGCTCTGCTACTACTTGTTGCCTCAAAAGTAAATGACACCCGAG
>VHCR01000094.1 GCA_016871655.1 Verrucomicrobiota bacterium | reverse complement strand
AATTGTGATTACGAAGTTTGCTGACGTTGGAGCATTTCTCTGCGGCAGTCTTTTTGGCAAACATCTTTTTTGTCCCAACATCAGTCCTAAAAAAACATGGGAAGGATTTTTTGGAGCTCTTGCTCTATCTCTTGCATGCAGTTTGATTTTTTACTTTCTTTTTCAACAACACTTTTCTATTCTCAGTCCGATGATCGTCATCATCCTCTCACTTGGATTGGCTCCCATCGGTCTTGCCGGCGACCTGGCTGAATCGCTCCTCAAACGCTCGCTTCACACCAAAGATTCAAGCCACACCCTCCCCGGCATTGGCGGCGGAATGGATCTGATCGATAGCTTGTTGTTTACCGCTCCCATTTTCTATTTTGCACTTCAATTTCTTTTGATGCGTTCATGAACTCACGTAACGTTTCTATCCTCGGAGGCACTGGCTCTATCGGTTCTAGCGCAGCCGAAGTCGCACGCGCACTCCCTGATCGGATGAAGATTGTTGGCCTCTCAGGCAACAACAACAACGAACGACTGCTCGAATTAGCAAATGAGTTTCAGCCGCATGCCATCAGCACCAAAGAAGAAGCGACGACTGCTCTTCTCAAAAAAAATTTTAAAAAAAGCTGCTCTGTTTTTCATGGAGCAGAAGGATTGTTAAAACTTTCCACGATGCCTGAAGCCGATATGGTCCTCATTGCGATCTCAGGAACTGCAGGCCTCAAGCCAGCACTTGCGGCGTTAGAAGCTGGAAAAGATCTGGCTGTAGCGAGTAAAGAAATTCTTGTTATGGCTGGCCAACAAGTGATGAGCGCTGCAAGAAAACAGCGCTGTCGTATTCTTCCGATCGACAGCGAACACAGTGCGCTGTTCCAATGCCTCGAAGGACGCGACCCTACTACGGTGAGGCGCCTCATTTTAACTTGCTCCGGAGGTCCCTTTCGCAACACGCCAACGGAAGAGCTTTGGAATGTCACACCCGAGATGGCGTTGCGTCATCCGACTTGGAAGATGGGAAAAAAAAACACGCTTGATTCAGCAACACTTTTCAACAAAGCCCTCGAGATGATCGAAGCGATGTGGTTATTCGACATGCCTATGGAAAAAATCGACGTCATCATCCATCCCGAGAGCATCATTCACTCGATGGTTGAGTTTGTCGATGGCTCAATCTTAGCACAGCTCAGTCAAAATAATATGATGCTGCCGATTCAATATGCGGTCACTTATCCTGATCGCGTCCCGGGACCGGCCTCCTACCTTGATCTGGCGAGGCTTGCCGCGCTTCATTTTGAAAAACCACGTCATGATGTTTTCCCTGCGTTACGGCTTGCACACGAAGCTGGCACTCAAGGCGGCACGATGCCAGCAGTCCTCAACGCTGCAAATGAAGTGGCCGTCGCTCTCTTTCTCGAAGGCAAAATTCGTTTTCCTCAAATTTGGGAACTTGTCGAAAAAGCGATGAACACCATTCCTCTCGTTAAAGATCCTTCACTTGATGAAATCTTGATTGCTGACGAAGCCGCACGGCGGCTTGTCAGTAGATAGAAGATTCCTTGCGTTCTTTTAGGGCGATTCTATTCTTCCCCTCTCATCCCGCATCCGATGACGTCAGCCTCATGAGAACGGTTGTCAAATAAACCGGCTCCGGATGAATTTTCCGGTACTTGGTGATCTCTCGTCGTTCGAGAACTTGAAATCCATAGCGCTCAAAAACCCTTGCTCCACGGCGTGTCTCAAATGTCACTACTTGTCCATAGACCGATTCGACTTTCTTACTGCGAAGATAATCAAGATAAGCATTCATCAGTGCCGTCGAATGAGCCAGGCCTTGCGCTTCGGGAAGAATGTTAAAATGAAAATGAGCGCTTCTCCGTGGCGCCGCAGGAACTTCGCGCCATGAGTTACGCAAAATCCACCCAATAAAATCTCGCGTTGCTCGATTGTACTTCGGGTAACGACTCATCCCGCGACAGAAAAGTTTAATGTTATTGAAAAAACTAAACCATTGCTGACGAAATGGGAGATGGGATCCAAGAAGATATCCTTTGATCTCTCCCTGATGCTCCAAGACAAAAGAAGATTGAGGCTCTACGTCGGTATAGTAACGCGTCAAATAATCAGCAAAAATTTCACGATCTTCAAAAACAGGGGCAATATCTTGTCCTAAAAAACCGGTCTGACAGCACAACTCGCGCACGCGAGCGCGATCACTCGGTTGATAGCAACGAATAAAAATTCCTGGCGATGGATTGCTGACGATCATGAAAATAGTTTTCTAATTATGCACTATAGCTCGTGATCACCTCTTGATAAACTTTAAAAAGTTGATCGAAGACGCGCTTCCAACAATAGCGCTCTCTGACAATGCTTGCAGCTTGATTCCCTAAACTCACGAGATCAGCCTGTGAAGCTTTTCCTATCGCCTCTGCGAGCGCAAGTGGATTATTTCTGTGAGCTCCCAACTCTTTTCCTGCGACCACGAGCCGCTCCGTTGAGGTTCCTTGAATCCCAACTACTGGCGTACTGCATGCTTGAGCCTCAAGCGTCACCAACCCAAAAGTTTCTTGGACACCAGGATGAATGAAGATATCTGCCGCACGATAAATATCGGCAAGAGCGCTCGCGTCTTGACAATAAGAATGCCACGTAATCTCGCCTGTTTTCTCTGCGAGTCGTTGTAATGGACCTCGGAGCGGTCCATCTCCAATCACCAGGAGATGATAGCGATGTGGCTGTTCGTGATGGAGGTGCGAAAAGGCTCCGATCAATGTTCTCACATTTTTTTCAGGGGCAAGTCTTCCCACATAGAGCAGGAGCGTTCGATCGAGAGGTAAAGAAAGTTGTTGCCGAACCGTTTTTCCACGCTCTCGATCAGCATAAAAAATGGAGGTATCAACGCCCAGTTCCAACGTGACTGCATTTTCGACACCCCATGTTGTCAGCAGGTCGGTGTAAAGCGCACTCGGAACAAGAGTTCGTTGAAATCGATTGTAGAGGGCCGCCACATATCGCTTCGAAATTTCCTCGGCAATGAGGACAGAAATCCCTCCAAAATACTTTGCAACCGATCGCACTGTCGCTTCTGGAAAATGAGAATGATAAAACCCTACGGTTGGAATCCCGAGCCCATGCCCCGAAGCAATCGCCTTCCAAGCCACTTGGTAAGGATCTCCGGACTCGATGATGTCAGGACGCTCTCGCTCGAAGGCTTCTTCAATGAGAGGCAGATTTAACAATGCCCGATAACGCGCCGTCCGCGAAATCAGCGGCGAGGCAATCGTGTAAATGATATTTCCATTCTCCTCGTGGCGCTCTGTTTTTTCGCCAGGAACAATCAACAAATGCCGATGCCCTGCCGCTCGCAGGTGCTTTGCCTTCTCGCTGATGTAACGCCGCACGCCGCCGCCAACGGGAGAGTAGAATTGGGTTAAATCACAAACTAACATCTTCTATTTATTGTTCCGCCAACCATCTCTCAGCGGAAATTGCCGCCGCGCAGCCAAGTCCAGCAGCCGTGACAGCCTGACGATAAATTTGGTCAGCGACATCTCCAGCGGCAAAAACTCCAGGCAGGTTCATCTCTGTTCCATGTTTCGGAACGAGATATCCTTTTTTGTCGATATCGAGTTTCCCAGCGAATGGCCCTGTGTTGGCATTGTGTCCAATGGCAACAAAAACACATTTTACTTCGAGCTCGCGCGTCTCGCCTGTCTCAAGATTTTTCAATTGCACGGCACGCATCTTTTTTTCTTCATCAGGAAGATATTTTTCAATCGCTGTATTCCAAATTGGTTTGATCTTGGGATGTGCAAGCGCACGATCAGCCATAATCTTAGAAGCACGCAGGGTGTCGCGACGATGAATCAAATAAACTTCGGAGGCAAAGCGCGTGAGAAAGAGAGCCTCTTCACAGGCTGAGTCGCCACCGCCTACAACGCAGACCGGTACGTTTCGATAAAAAGCTCCATCACATGTCGCGCACGACGTGAGCCCATGACCAATGAGTTCTTTTTCTCCTTCCAAGCCAAGCCAACGAGCAGAGGCGCCGCTGGCGATGATCAGGGCTTTTGTTTCAATCCATTTTCCATCGACCTTCACACGATTAATTCCATCACGTTGTTCAAATTCTTCCACACTGCCATAGAGAAAACGGGCACCAAATTTTTCTGCCTGTTTGTGCATGCGCATGATCAGCTCTGGCCCATCAATCCCTTCGGGAAAGCCAGGAAAATTTTCGACCTCCGTTGTCGTGGTGAGCTGACCTCCTGGCTGCGAGCCTTCAAGAACGAGCGGCGAGAGATTCGCACGTGCTGTGTAGATGGCTGCTGTTAAGCCGGCGCAGCCGGTACCAACGATGATGACTTGTTCCATAAAAAAGTATGAGTCTAACTTAAAAATTGAAAAGAGGCACAAAAAAATAACGGAGTAGTTTTTCTACTCCGTTACTAAAATTTTATTTTTGACTTGAGGATTAGCTTTGTTCAGAAACCACATCTGAATCAGAAGAAGGACTATTTTGAACAGGATCTGGATCAATAACAATAGGCACTTCAATCACTGGTTTTTCGCCTCGATATTTATAGTAGAGCGTTGTTGTTCCTGGTTTTTGAGGAATAAATTGATAAGTTTCACTTGTATTTCCAAACCAAGCATATTGCGCGACCCCCCATTGACCTCCTGTCACTTTTAAGAATTCTGAGTCAACACGATTTTTATCTAGAGAATAGTAAACATTGAAGTAGCCTTTCTGATTCTCAACATACCAATAAACAGATATTTCGCCTATTTTTTGGTTAAGTTTTAAATGAACGGGATCTGCTTGGCCGCTCGCCCACGCTTTATTCGCTATTTCTATATTAACAACTTCCTGCTCTTCTCCTGGAAAGGTTGAAGAAACCGTAGTTACTTTTTGATAGAGGCCTGGAACAGTTGCTGCTTCAGCAAAGCAGCTAGCAGAAGCTAATAAGCCGATTAAAAAAAATGAGCAAATTTTATTTTTCATATTTAGTTAGTTAGTTAGTTAGTTGCTTATAAACTTAGACAGGTGATCCATCATGATGTTCATTTTTTATTTTTTTTGAACTCAAAAGACAGGCTATTGATGACGCAATAAATATAATGACTGGGAGAAATATTAAATTTTTACCTCCTAAAACGCCCACACTCATTGACGAAATCGATCCAAGAAACATTTGAGAAAAGCCAATTAAGGCAGAAGCCCGGCCCGTATTAGTTCCAAAGGGGGCAATTGCGAACACATTAGCATTAGAAAAAGTGATGTTAACAGAAGCCATGAGAAAAAAGAGGAGACTCGATGCAAGCATCAATGAAAAATGATGGATCAGAAACATGCTTAAAAACAACAAAGCTATTCCAGTCTGAAAAAATAAGGAGACGCGCAAAATAGAAATACTACTGAACCTCCGCAGCAACAAAATATTGAGTTGGCTCGCTAAAATAAAACCACCTGCAATCAGCGTGAAAATCCAACTGTATGTTGTAGTGCTCACATGAAAAAAGTTTAAAAAAAGCTGAGGCGATCCTGAAACATAAGCAAAAAGGGCAGCAAAAGAACAAGCTCCACAAAGGCCATAAATATAGAAACAGGGAGTGGTAGCAATTTGTTGATAATCTTTTAAAATAGACCATGGATTTAAACGGACGTTTTGATCAGGCAGGATCTTTGATGGCAAGAGAAAATGAGTTCCAAGAATGAGAAAACAAGAAATTAAAGCCAACATCAAAAAAATCGCCTGCCATCCAAAAAAAAGAGTGAGGATGTTTCCTAAACTCGGAGCAAAAAGAGGTGATACTCCCATGACAAGAATCATCATGGAAAAAATTTTTGCTCGCTCCTCAGCCTTAAAAAAATCTCGCACTGAAGCAAAAGAAACAATTCCCGCAACACATCCCCCTGCCCCAACAACAAACCGCCAAAAAATCATTTGCTCAAGATGACGACTCGTCATGCAGAAAAGTGAAGCAATCAAGTAGATGAACAGCCCAATGTAAAGCGGTTTCTTACGCCCAAAGCGATCGAGTAATGGGCCATAGCAAAGTTGCCCCAAAGCTATTCCAATAAAATCACTAGAAAGGGTCAGCGCT
>VHCR01000093.1 GCA_016871655.1 Verrucomicrobiota bacterium | reverse complement strand
AGCTTGTTGCAACTCGCTCGCTCCCGCTCGACTCGCCCCTGCGGGGCTGCCTTCGGCACTTGATCCAGCGGCCTCCCAGCCAGCTGTATTTTATTGGCATCTGACTGCGTTGTCATCACTCACGTTACAGAAGGTAGCGCTCGCTCTTCCGCCTTGTCAGCTGCCAAAACTCCTACACTATATAGTCCAGCTAATTCATGAAGATGGTATTACTCTTATCCAAAATAGAAATCTCCAGTTGAAGTAAGAGAGCTTCACGTGCTTTGTAGATTTACTTTGGTTGAAATGTTGAGGCGTTGAAACGTTGAAGGGGCAGCAACATGAAATTTCTTCAACATTTCAACTCTGTTTATAACAATGAAAAAGTTTCTTATTTCAAATTGAAAAATCGTTTTGGACAGCAATGACTCAAACTATAAACTCAAACTATAAACTTAAACTCAGCCTATTCAAAAACTCTTTTTGAACAGGCTTACGTCCACTGCAAGACTTCTTCGGGAGTCGTCACTCCCTCGCAAAGCAGTCGTAGAGCCTCGGTCCGGAGTGGTATCATTCCTTGTTTCATCGCTTTTTCTCGCAGGAGGAGATGCGAGGTCTTTTGATGGATGAAGCTTTGAATTTCATCGGTCACTAAAAATAATTCGAAAATTGGGTGGCGTCCCGCGTAGCCAGTCTGATCGCAATCCTCACATCCGGAGCCTCGATAAAAATGGAGATTGTTTAGCGTAGGATCGAATCCGAGTTTTGCGAGCAATTTTTCATCGGGGTGATAGGCAATACGGCATGAGGGGCAGATTGTACGGAGTAAGCGTTGTGCCAAGACGCCGCGCAAGGTTGTTGCTAAAGTCGTTGCCTCGCCACCCATTTCTAAAATGCGAACGATTGCACCGACGGCATCGCTTGTATGTAAGGTGGTCATGACGCGATGGCCTGTTAATGAAGCTTGGAGAGCCATGCGAGCAGTTGTTGCATCACGGGTCTCGCCAATCATGATGATGTCAGGGTCGTGACGAAGCAGCGATCGCAACGCACGACCAAAGGAAAGGCCTATCGCCTCGTTGATCGGAATTTGTAGCACGCCATCCAATTCGTATTCGACAGGATCTTCGACGGTAATGATTTTGATCGATTCGTTATGAAGATATTGCAGGCAGGAATAGAGAGTTGTTGTTTTTCCAGAGCCCGTTGGCCCTGTTACGATGAAGAGGCCGTGTGGTTCTTCCAAAATTTTTAGTAGCGCTTCTCTCATCTTAGGAGAAAAGGGAAGCTCTGCAAAATGAAGAGATGTCGTGTGACGATCGAGGAGTCGCAAGACCAAGCTTTCTCCAAATTGTGTTGGAAGGGTGGCCAAGCGAAAATGTGCAGAAGAAGTCTTGAGGGCGTTGTGAGAATGATATTCTAAACGTCCATCTTGAGCACGGCGTTGCTCGGCGATGTTCAAATGAGCCATCAATTTGAGGCGCGAAGCGATCGCGAGGCCTACGGACTTTGAAAAAGAAAGTGATTCTTGAAAGACTCCATCAATTCTATAGCGGACTGTCCAGTCATGTTCGGAGGGATCGAGGTGCAGGTCGCTGGCCTGCGTCATCATTGCATGCTCGAGCAGTTGCTCTACATGATCTGCCACGGGTGTGAAGGAGTTGCTGTTGCTCCCGCAGTAATTATTTAAAAGTTCTTTGACTCGTTCTGGAGGTGCAACGATTTGTACGATCGGCTCATCGAGAAAAAAGCGCAAGAGTTCGAGTGATTGAATGTCGAAAGGATCAACGAGAGCTACGCAGATCTGATTTTCTTCTCGTACGAGCGGAACAGCTTGGCATCTGATTGCTAGCTCGCTTGGGAGAATTTTTTTCAAAGAAAGATCGCATTCAAACGAATCAAGTAACGAAGCCTCAACGCCAAGGAGTGCGGCGGCACCTTGGCAAAAATTTTGTGATGTCATCGCGGAGGGATCCGTGAAACCTAGCTCCTGGAAAAGAAAATTTTTTTCTTCTGACGTCATGGGCGTGTTACTTTTAAAATTTCTTCTACGGTTGTTAAACCAGCAGCAACTTTGAGCATGCCATCTTCGTGCAGGCTCTTCGTGCAGCGCTGTCGCGCGAGATGCGTCCACTCGTCCAATGAAGTAGCATGATGCAGGTGATGTCGCAGCGTTTCATCTATCAACAAAATTTCAAAAATGCCCATGCGCCCGCGGAAGCCCGTGCCGCGGCAGTGAGAACAGGTAGGATTTTTTGAAATCATTTCTTCGCTGTAGGCTGTGCAAATCTCGCAATGACGCCTCACCAGACGCTGTGCGATAACGGCGCGCAGGCTTGTTGCGAGTGAAGCTGCGGAGGCTCCCATATTTTTGAGACGAACGACAGCGCTAGCAGTGTCATGAGTGTGAAGTGTCGAAAAAACCAAATGGCCCGTCAGTGACGCTTGTAAGACACTTTCTAGCGTGGTGGCATCACGAATTTCTCCCACCATGATTTTATTAGTCGCCTGCCGTAATAAAGAACGAAGGGCGTGAGAAAAAGTGAGGCCAATCTCTTCGTGAACTTGAACTTGATTGACTCCTGGGATGCGATACTCCACGGGATCTTCAATCGTCATCACCTTTGCTCCTTGCGCTGCGAGCGTTTGAAGGCAGGTGTAGAGTGTCGTTGTTTTTCCAGAACCGGTTGGGCCCGTGATTAAAATTAATCCATCAGGTCGTTGAAGTAGTTGCTGTAAGGATTCCAGATCGTTTGGATCCAAACCCAATTTGTTTAAGCCTTGTGAAAAAGCCCTTGGATTTAAAAGACGCAAGGTCATGCTTTCACCGTGCGAGGTTGGTATGGTTGCAACGCGAACGTCGAGACCGTGTTGTTCTAACTCAAAGCGTCCTTCTTGTGGCAAGCGTTTCTCCGCAATGTTCAAAGTCGCTGTCATAATTTTTAAACAACTGAGGAGGGGCGCCTGCCACTGCTGCGGGAGAGATTGAACTTCTCTCAAAATTCCATCGCAACGAAAACGAACGCGAAGCCTGGTAGAAAGAGGCTCTAAATGAATATCGCTAGCTCCTGATTCCACCGCGCGTGCAAAGAGTTCTTCAATCAAAGCAACGATGAAGTGCTGATCTTGGTCGGGCGCGTGTTGCTGTGAGGGGAGCGCATTCATAAAAATGATGAATGCTCTCTAACAGAAAATTTTCCAAAAGTAAATCATAAGCATTCACTCTACTGGTCAAAATAAATTTAATGAAGTAACGGCATTATATTTTCATTAAAAAAATAAACGTCATTCCTGCGGATGCGGGAACCTAGTGGACTGTGGATTGGATTTGGGTTTTTTCTTAAAATAAGATTTCTTTTGCTCCTTCAAAATTGTTCAGCATCTTTTGTGAAATCATTTCACTTTTACGAAAACAAAATAAAGATCCACAGCGGCCTGGGTTCCCGCGTCCGCGGGAATGACAGAAAGTGTGTAGCGCTTTTTTATTCAAAAATGAAAATGATTTTTTGATCAGTTACTAAAACGATTACGATCTTTTTTTCAATAGAAATAGTCCGCTAGATTTTCTTTGTATTGCAGCTCGCTCGCTTTCGCGAAGCTTGTCCTCCGGGCTGCCTTCGGAAGTCGATCCAGCTGCTGCCACGCAGCACGTATGTTTGTGGTGAATTCTTCTTCTTTCTCTACAAGTATTATTTTCACCCCGCAAATTTATCCGCATCTATTTCCCAAACGCCCGCGCTTATTTTTTTAAGAAATGGAAGATGATGACAACTCCAACATCTTCTCAATTCCCTCTGCAACAGCCTCTGGAGCGATTCCAAGCATGCAACTAAAATCGATAGGACAGTTGCGCAAAAAGCAAGGGCTGCACGAGACAGGGTGTTGAAATATACGATGATCAGCTCCTTGAGGTCCCGTGAGTGTGGGATTGGTTGATCCAAAAATCGCAATGGTAGGAATTCCTAAAATATCAGCCAAGTGCATCGTTCCGGTGTCATTGGTGAGGAGAAGGTCGCAATTTTTTAAAAGATCAATGAGTTCAGAGAGCGAGGTCTCTCCCATTTTATTTTCAACACGGCCGTTAAATTTTTTATTTAAAATTTCCTTTCCAATGGGACGCTCTGCGGCTGTGCCTACGAGGATCCAGTCGATCTTATGTTTTGCGGAAAGCAAATCCATGACGTTGCGGAATCGATCGGCTGGCCAGCGTTTAGCAGGGCCGTACTCAGCACCGGGGGCGATCATAATTCGAACGGTATGATTGATGCAGGATCGATTTATGTGATTCGCTGGATCCCAGCCTTCGCGGGGCCGACGCTGCTTTGCAGTGTCGACCTCTGACTTCGAACCTTCCTCTGGCGCGCCGAGCCAACGAGCGACCGCCAAATACTGATCTCGTTCGTGTGTGACTTTTTCGATCTCATCCGGGAAAGGTTGGTTGATGAGCCAGGATCGGTTCTTCCCCTTTTTTCCAACACGGCCGATGCGACGTGGAATTTTGGCGAGCCATACTTCCAATGCGGAGCGGAGAGAGTTTGGTAAAAGGAGTGCTGCATCAAAGGCAGATTGGAAGCGTGAAGTGGAGTGATTTTTTAAAATTTTAGCAACCTCCCATGGCAACGTTTTCGGAGGTATGATAATAATCTCATCAACTTCCGGAATGGCATTCCAAAGATCAGCAATTTTGGCAGGAGTTAAAACGGTAAGATGAAGATCAGGTCGGCCCGCTTTAAGCGTGCGAATCGCAGGAATCGCCATGCAGGCATCGCCGAGCCAATTCGGAGAACGGACGAGCAGTTTTAATTTTTGGAGTTGATCAGGCTCTGTTTTTGTTGGCAGGAAAAATCCACGGCGTGTGCGGCTCAACAAAAACGCAGGCTTTGGTAGCTTCCAGCGATTATGAACCCAAAACCAATCCATTGGAGAACGGCGAATTTCTTGCGAGAGAGCCTCGCCGAGATCGCAGGTGATTTGACGAATTGTACGTTCTTTGGTTGGGATCGCAGGATGAATCCGAATGATCCACTGAGCGACTCCAACAGTTCGGATCGTGATGGGGACAAGTGCAGAGCCTGTTTTTTGAGCTAGCGTTGCAGCGAGCGGAGAGGTAGAAGCAAGTTTATTAAAAAAAGGAACCCAGATCCCAGCATCTCCCGCATGTTGATCCGTCAAAATACCGAGCAATCCTCCTTGTCGGAGCAACGAAGTTGCTGCTGACAAATCTTTTCGACGATCAAAAGTTTGAACGCCACGACTTCTTCGATCGCGATTGATGAGATCATCGATGAAACGATTTCGAAGAGGTTGGTAGACAGTCCCTGCGGCACGGCCTTTGAGGCAAACAACCGCTTGTGCATTGAGTTCCCAATTTCCAAAATGATTTAAGGCCGCAACTGTTCCCCCATGAGCGGAAGAATCGAGAAATTCCTTCCAATATTCTTCGCCTTCAACGGTAAAAGTTTTATTGATCTCCTCTTTTTTCATGGCTGGCATTTTTAACGAAGAGAAGATGTTAGCGCCCAGCATCATGAAACTTTGACGAGTCCAATGACGAAGTTGAGCGGGAGAATTTTCTCCACCAAAAGCAACTTGCAAATTGCGCTCTGCCAAATGTCGATAGTGACGCAAGAGTAACCATGCAATCCACCCAAGCCCTTGACCGCAGCGAAAGCAGCAGCGCAAGGGAAGTGCTCGCATGATCGAGACAAAAAGAAGAGCAATGAAGTAAATAAGACGATCCATGAAGTAGGTTGTAGGTTATAGGTTGTAGGGTGTAGGTAAAAACATTTTTTAAAAATATTGCCCATTAATATGAGCCTGCTGCTAACCCGCATACTTAACGTTCATCCTACAGCGGCTTCAGAGAGGCTGATGCAGGCTGCGTTGGAGTCCGATTGTGACTTGAGCGGCATGTCGAATATAGCTATTGCATCGAAATCCTTCGTCCGTCTTGTCTCTATCACACTGCGCTGCACCTCGCGACGAATCTCCGTGAAATATCCAGATTAACCTGCTGGTATATATACCAATGACGAATGAATTTTAGGAATTTCTACTTGTTATTTTTAGCGCTAGCAGCGTTGTCATCGCTACTGTTACCTCGGTAGCAGCACGCTC
>VHCR01000092.1 GCA_016871655.1 Verrucomicrobiota bacterium | reverse complement strand
CCGTATCCGGGAAATCCGGTCGTACGGTTTGAACGAGGGGGAGAGGGAAACGGTCATTGCCTATGAGGCTCTCAACCCGTATCCTCTCTCTACTCTACCAAGAGTGATTTTGACTTAGAAATCTTTTTTCTTTGTGGTTCTTTGCGTCCTTTACGTTTAAATTATTTTCATTGCTTTTCCCATGGCCAAAATCGATCTTCATCTTCACACGCGATACAGCAAACGCTCCTCAGAATGGCTTCTGAGAAGGCTTGGTGTTCCTGCGAGCATGTCGGAGCCGCGCGACTTGTACAAAAAATTACATCAGGCCGGAATGGATTTTATCACCTTTACCGATTACGACTCGATCGAAGGATGTCTGGAGATTGCAGATCTCGATGGAGTCTTCCTCAGTGAGCAAGTGAGTGCTGTTTTTCCGGAAGATGGATGTCATGTGACTTTGCTTGTTTGGAACATTACCGAGGAGCAGCATCGAATGATTCAGCAGCTCAAAGAAAATATTTACGAGCTGCAACAATATTTGGCAAAAAACGAAATTGCTCACGGTGTGGCAGCGCCAGCAGCGGGTTTGATTGATCAATTGCAGCCGCAGCATTTGATGAAGTTAGCCCTTCTTTTTCAACATTTCGAAGGAATCAATGGACGTCGCTCCTCTTTGCTTAATGAAGCGGCTCGATTTTTTTTCACGTTGACGTCGGTTGACATCGAGCGCTTTGCCACACAAACAAACATCCATCCAACGCATCAAGAGCCGTGGAAAAAATATTTTTTTGGCGGTTCTGATGATCACAGCGGGCGCCTGATGGGAGCGGCTTATACAGGTGTTCCCTCCGCGAAAACAGTTGATGATTTTTTCCGACAGATCCGAGAGGGGCATGGGATGGCCTACGGCCAAGATGGAACGCCGCTCGCAATGGCCTTAGACACATATCAAGTTGCTTTTTCTTTTGGCCAAGATCGCCTGCGGGGCAAGAGCGATAGTTTGGGACTCAAGCTGATTGAAAAATCTTTTGAACGATTCATGGAAGGACGTGATCCCACCGTTTTTTCGGCGGGAGAAAAATGGAATTTTCTCGTACAGGGAGTGATGAGTGGAAAAATTTTTGAGCTGGCTCGCTCTGGTAATCGATCGCTCTGGAAAGAGCTCTCAGCCTCACTTTCCACAAAGTCGATGAAGGCAGAGTTGGCGCGTCAAACAGAGGGGATTGATGATCCGAGTCGACGTGCGTTTGGGATTGCTAATCTTTTAGCAAGTCGTTTGGCTTATCGTTTTGTGATGCAATTTCTCGCGCAGTTGAAAGAGGGTAAGTTCATGGAGGGCTTGCAGACTGTTGGGCCGGTGGTGCCACTACTTGCCATGTTAAGTCCTTATTTTTATGCGTTTCATCGTGCGCCATTAAAACGTCTGCGCGAGGCTGCAAAAGTTTTACGTGATCAGTTTCCGCCGACTTTGCAGCAACGCCGCTGCGCTTGGTTTACCGACACACTTGACGACATCAATGGCGTCTCCACCACGATTCAAAAGATGGCTTCAGCCACCACGGCGCTCGGTTATGACTTAACCGTGATGGTCTCCCGAGAGCAAGTTGCTGACTTGAATATTCCGTTTAAAAATTTTGATCCAGTTGGAACTTTTGAATTGCCGGAATATGAATTACAGCGACTCAGTTTTCCTCCGATCTTGCCGATCATCGATCATCTCGAGCGAGAAAAATTCACCGAAGTGATCATCAGTACGCCAGGTCCTGTTGGGCTCGCAGCCTTTTGTGCCGCAAAAGTTCTAGGGTTGCCGACGATTGCGATTTATCATACCGATTTTCCACAATATGTTCGCATGTTAACCGAAGATGGTTTCATGGAAACGCTCACGTGGAATTTCATGCATTGGTTCTATTCTCAAATGGATTTGATCTATGTCAATTCGGATCACTATCGTCGCTGTTGGGTGGAGCGCGGCGTGGCCGAAGAGAAAATCCGCATCTTGCCGCGTGGGCTTGATACGGTTTTTTTTCATCCAGAAAAACGAGATTCAAATTTTTGGAAAAAAAGAGGATTGAAATCCGGAGAGGTCGGCGCGCTTTATGTGGGGCGCATCTCGCGAGAAAAAAATCTCGATCTCCTTGCAGCCGCTTTCCGCCGACTTCTGGCGAAGGGAGTGAAAGTGCGGCCGCTCTTTGTTGGAAATGGGCCTTACCTCTCGACGATGAAAGAATTGCTTCCGGAGGGAATTTTTGTCGGAACTTTGCAAGGAGAAGAGCTTGCTACCGCTTATGCCTCTGCTGACTTTTTTGTCTTTCCAAGTACCACCGATACGTTTGGGAATGTTGTGATCGAGGCTCAAGCAAGTGGTCTTCCTACGATTGTTTCGAATGTCGGTGGTCCAAAAGATCTCGTGGGGCATGAGCAAGATGGCCTGATCACAAGAGGTCTCGACCTCGATGTGCTCACGCAAGCTATGCAACGCTTGATCGAGGATAAGCCCCTTCGCAAAGCCTGGAGTCTGGCTGCGCGAGAGCGCGTGAGCGAGCGAAACTGGGCAAGAGCTGCGCAGCGTTTTTGGGAGGAGTTGGCTTAGGCTCAGGAAAAGAAAGAATCAACCACTCTCCACTCGTTACTTTTTATTCATCTTTTCTTTGCGTTCTTTGTGGTGAATTTTTTTCTACTCACACCGAATTGCAAAGCTCGCGCAGCCATCATTCGTCTTCGCAAAAATTGACAATTTTTTTTCCTGACAAAATTCATTTACCGCGCGTGCTACTTCCAAGATCATCGGTTCTAAATCTTGCGGAGCTTTCTTAGGATTCAATTCGTAATCGTGTCCCATGAGGAATCCTCCTTTTTTGATTTTGGGGTAGAGGGCTTGTAAGTCTGCTTTGACGGCCTCATTCGAATGATCTCCGTCGATGTAAGCTGCATCCAAACAGGAATCGGCAAGTTTGGGGATAAAAATTTCTGATTTTTCTCGGTGAACCGAGACGTTAGGTTCTTGTGCGAAGAGGGCAACGACATGTTGGTAGAGAGAAGAGCTGTGGTAAATATTTCCATTTTGACCATCATGGTCGCCGCTGTAGCTCAGACCCTCTTCCCACGGATCGCATAGGAAAAGGTGATGGGGATCCAATTTGTGAAGCTCGCGTTCAAAGTCACCCTTAAAAACCCCAATTTCACAAATCACACTTCCAGGTGGGATGAGATCTTGAATCATTTCAACACGCGTTTCAAAAATTTTCATTTTGTATTTGGATCATTTTTCTTGTGACTTGTAATCTCTAATCTGTAGCCTGCTCGCATGAAACTCGATAGCAAAAAAGTCCTTTTTCTTATCACGCTCGGTTCGATTTTGGAATATTACGACTTTGGAATTTTTATCTACCTCGCACCTTTCATTGGAAAGAGCCTTATTCCAGCTAGCAATGCCTGGCTCAATTTGTTGTTGAGCTATGCTATTTTTGCAGCGGGAGCGTTGTTTCGTCCGTTAGGTGGGGTGATCTTTGCACATCTTGGTGATACGCGCGGGCGCAAGTACACTTTTGTCTACACGATTTTAATGATGGCGTTGCCAACGTTTTTGATCGCTTGCATTCCAAGTGCTAGCGTCATTGGAATGTGGGCAACAATTTTATTAATCGTTCTTCGTATTTTGCAAAGTTTGGCTTTGGGAGGCGAGTTGCCGGGCTCGGTGATTTTTGGTTATGAAGCATCAAGCCCAGGGCGCAAGGCTTTCAACACTTCAATTGTGATCATGGGGACTAACATCGGACTTTTTGTTTCGTCTCTTGTCTGTACTCTCCTTATGAAGTTTCATTGGAACAGCAGAGAGAGTTGGCGTATCGCTTTTGCAATAGGAGGAATGTTGGGGCTCGTGAGTTATCTCTTGCGTAAAGCGCTGGTTGAAACGCCAACATTTTTGGAATACAAGCAGTGTCTTCAGCAATCAACCGTTCCTCTAAAACTCCTCTTCCAGCACCATAAAAAGCCGCTCTTACAACTTATTGGAATCGGTTTTCTTTTTTCCAGTAGCATTGCTGTTTTTACTTACTACATTCCGAATTATCTTACGACCTTTTATCATTTTCCGTTGGAGCAGTTAATGAAATTTAATTCCTATTCCATTTTAATTTTCTTAGTCGGCTCGTTGTGTGCGGGGAGTTTTGATCAATGGTTAGGGAAAAAATTTTTCCTTTGCCTTTTTATTGGCATTGCCACGGCATCGCTCCTCCTGTTTTGGAATTATGGAACCCTCAACATCAATCAAATCTTTTTGTATCACAGCCTGCTCTTGTTAGCTGTTGGAGTGCTTTGCGGGCGCTTTCCTGTTTTGGTCAGTTCTTTCTTTCCAGTCTCGGTGCGCTTCACCGGAGTTGCCGTTGTTTGGAATATTAGCATTGGCATTATCACCGGCTGTACGCAAATGATCTTAACGTGGCTTGTGCAAGTGACCGGCATTATTTGGATTCCGGCGCTTTATCTTTCTTTTTTTGCTGTGCTTGCCTTGATTTCCTTGATTACTATTCAACCGAGGCAGTTAGTGGAATATCACGATTAAGAAAAATAGAGAAATGAGTGAAATCAGAAAGATGGGAAAATATATTTCAATAGTTCCATTATTAATGGTTTTTATGGCAGTTCCTATTCAAGCTATGGTTCCAAGATTATCAGTTGGGGAAAAGAGAAAATTAGAGGTGCCCTTGGAAAAAACAAATGATGTTAGAACGAAAAGTGGTAGTTCTTTTAATGAATTTTCTCGTGCTGGTGAGCGGTTGCAGGCTCATGAAAATCCTCCTCTTGCTGCTAGAGGGGCCTCTGAGGCTCAAAGTGTCTCGAGTGGTAGATCAGCGGAGTTAAATGACTTGTTGGAGCAAAATTTTCAGCAAGCTAAAAAATTTTTTTTGGAGTATCTAGAAGCAAAAAAAATGGGAGCAGCTGATGCTGAAGCAAAACTCATAGCATTTCAAGATGCAGAAGAGAAAGTTTACCAGCTTTACGAGGAACGCGCCGAGCAATGGACTGATGTGGGGGTACACCCAGATGACTCGGTAATGCGAAGAAATATTCAGGGGCTTGTAAAAAAGTCAAAGGCTTCTCTTCGTCTAAGTCCAGGCGATGCGGATAATTGGGCGCTACAAAGTCAACGAATCTTGACGACTGGAGCACAAAGAGAACTACGGATTTATCTGCAGGCAATAGAGACTCAAGGCTACCATCTTCGTGATTTTCAGAGCCCTTATCAAATTGAACAAAAGAGTGTTTTACCTTTGGATGAAACTGATTATGATCAATCTTTAGAAAGCCTTATAGGAGATCCATGGTCTTTTTTAGATTTTAAATAAAGAAGCAGGCTCGCTATTTTGCAGATAAAACCATTTCATCAAATGTTGCTGTCTCGGCTTGGACTAAGTCTTCTGGTCCTGTCATCTTGATGTAAACGTCGCCTTGGGCACTCTCCATGATTGCACCTCGAAGGGCATAATTCGGACAAGCCTGAGTTGGGCCTCCTGGCATTCCGCTCGCAAAGGTGCCGCTAGCAGAGACAAAAGTCACGCTTGTCGTTGTTGTTTTTTGAGATGTCGTGGTGGGCTTCACGGGAGAACCATTTTGTGAGCTGAACTGAGCGGCCCAACGATCGACATTAGCTTGAACAGTGCCTCCTTGCCCTGGACCAAAGTAAAAAAAGGTCACAGTAGCTGTTGCTCCATTTTTTCCAGGAATGCTCAATTGAGCCTTTCGCATCGGCGAAGAAGGATTTTCCCACTTCCAATTTTCAGGTCGTTTAAAAGAAAAAGCTCCAATATGAAAAGCAACTGGTGGTGCAGAAGTGACGAAAGCTTTTGTTGGGGGTTGTGCAAAAGCAGAGATGCTTGCAGTTGCGAGGCAGAGTAGGAGAAAGAAGGAGCGTGATAATTGAGAAAGGGAAGAATGCATACGACTTTTTGCGATGCAATAGAGTAAATTTTTTATTCAAGTTTGGCTATTGATTTTTAAAGAAGTAAGAGTAAGTTTTTGGTTAAGCAACATTATTTCTGTAAAATTGAAAAGAGTGTCATGAAAAAGTTGGAAATGAAGGGTTAGTTTTTAGTGGAGGAATTGAGGGTTGAGGTAAGCATTGGAAGTTTCCCAGTCATCGGATAA
>VHCR01000091.1 GCA_016871655.1 Verrucomicrobiota bacterium | reverse complement strand
GAAGGATGACGCACTGATTGCTCGTGTTCATGCTGATTATCGCTCGATGCGCGGGTTTGCAACGGGATTGGACCTCATGGATCATTTTGGAAAGAACGATCGAAATAAGGGAGAGTTTATTTTGTACTATGCTTGGGATCACACTCCTAATGCTAACAATGCTCCAGGAGAGCAATACATTGCGACTCCAGGAAGTAATGATTACGTTGGGCGTTATCGGATTGGTTTTAATCAGAAATTTTATCTCAATGACGATGTTTATGCGACAGCTGACATGACGAAGCTGAGTGATTTCACTTTCATGCAGACCTATTATCCGAGCGAGAATAGCGTGAATCCTCAGCCGGATAATAATATTGCTCTCACCAAGATGGATGAAAATTATACGTTGTCGCTGGTGACGCGATGGCAGATGAATTCTTTTCAAGAAACAACTGAACGATTGCCCGAGTTAGCTTTTGATTTTAAACAAGAGCCGTTTTTTGGCCTTCCTGTTTTTTATGATGGCACAACAGCTTTAGGGCAATTGCAGAGAAATTTTGCAGTCAACACAACGAATAATCCTAATTATTTTAGCCCCTCTGGGTACAATGCCACACGTTTTGATACCTTTCACCAGCTTAGTCTGCCTCAAACACTTTTTGGCTGGCTCTCGGTAGTACCTAAACTTGGCGTGCGCGTGACCGCTTACAATCACGGAGGAGACTATACGGATACTAATGGAGCTATTACTCCTTTTCCAAGTTATGCTACCAGTACCAATGGAGGCTCTCAAGGCAATCAACTTAATTGGACGGGAACAACAGTAAGGCCGATTGTTAATGCCGGTGTTGAAACTTCTTTTAAAGTGACTAGGAGCTTTGAAACAGTGCAGTCGCGTTTTCTTGCCTTAGATGGATTGCGACATATTTTCCAACCGTATGCTAATCTCTCCGGCGTTTATGCAGGAGGTCCCAATGTGAATCAGGTGATGCAATTTGATCGGTATATGCCGAACAATCCCAACAACACTACGATTTCAGGTTATCAAACAAGTTCAACACAATTGCAGCCATTGAATTTTCCTCAATTCAATGCAATCGATACCATCGATACATGGGCGATCATGCGCGTCGGTGTGAGGAACAAACTTCAGACGCGGCGTGATGGGGATACCTACGATTGGTTTTATTTAGATACCTTCACGGATCTCAATGCCATCAATCCTTATTTCAATGGACCTGTTTCCAATTTAAATAATCGTATTTCTTTTTTTCCGGTCAGTTGGTTTGGGCTTCATCTTGATACTCAAGTTCCGATGACGACGCTGGGATATTCTGAAGTTAACACGCAGTTTGATTTTATGCCGACGCGCTGGCTTCAATTCGGATTTGGGAGTGCCTACATCAATAATTATAACGGAATGAGTGGGAATCAACCTTCTGTTTCGTTGAATTGGAAGTTAAATGATCATTGGGCTTTTAGCGCCACGCAGATCTACAACGTTGACGCTTCGGCGGTAACAACTGCTTCAACAACGACGACAACAACACCTGGCACGAGTCTGCTCTACCAACGTTATCTGATTACTCGTGATCTCTCTTGTTGGGTGGTTTCTTTTGGTGCAGAAGTGAGAAACAACCAAGGGACTAGCGGTCAACCTGGATTGTTGCAAACGGGAGCAGTCTTTACAATGGCCCTCAAAGATGCACCACAGATAACGCTTCCTCTTAGCTTTACCCCACCAACACCAGCTGGTAGAAATTCTGCTGGAATGGCGAATCCACTCATGCCTGGCATGACGCCTAACTAGCTCAAGATAAGCTCATTAACAACTTTTCTTGAAATTCAAGCGACAAAAAATCTAAGCTCCTCTTTCGTAAAAACGCCGCAAATGGCCTTTAAACGCGTTTAGTTGAGGTGGGTGCTATGATGATACCTGCCGAAATGAGCTTAGCACAGGAGTGTTGTTTTGCTGTAACTTATACAAAATGAGTATGTTGCTAAAATTTTGAATAATTGCCGTTATTGGGTCTTAGCCATTCTTCTCTGTAAAAATTCACGGTTTTCTGCTCAAAAAAGTGACAATTTAAAGCCTGAAGGTAGAAGCCTGAGGGTCTAAGGTTAAAAACGAATTAAAAGAACATATTTTTAAAAATCCTTTATAGTTCATTTTTTTCTTTCCCACTCAACCACTCACCCCCTAAACTTCTAAACTCTTTTATGAAACTTTGTATTATTGGATCTGGATATGTTGGGCTTGTTACTGGTGCATGCTTTGCTGAAGTAGGGCATCATGTTGTTTGTGTTGATAACAATCAGAAAAAAATTGATATGCTTTTAGCTGGTCAGATTCCGATTTATGAACCAGGCCTTGAAGAATTAGTAACGCGCAACGTTGCTGCCAAGCGGTTGATGTTTACGAAGAGCATTGAAGAGGGTGTTGCTCATGGTGAGGTTGTTTTTATTGCAGTGCCAACGCCGCCGCAGCACGATGGGAGTGTTGATCTTTCCTACATTGAAACGGTGGCACGTGAGATTGCTGGCGTGCTCAAAGAATATCGTGTGATCGTTGATAAAAGCACGGTCCCCGTCAAAACTGGAGAGAAAGTTGCTGAGACGATTCGTCGTTACAACAAGACAGGATGCGAGTTTGATGTGGTGAGCAATCCTGAGTTCTTGCGCGAAGGATGTGCCGTTCCTGATTTGATGAAGCCAGATCGTATTGTTATCGGAAGCAACAATGATCGTGCCATCGCGCTCATGAAAAAAATCTACGAACCGTTCATGGCCCCAATTTTAGTAACTGATATCAACAGTGCTGAATTGATCAAGCATGCTGCGAATTCGTTTTTGGCGCTCAAAATTTCTTATATCAATGCCGTAGCCTCTATCTGTGAGGCAAGCGGAGCTGATGTCGAAAAAGTCGCCGATGGTATCGGCGCCGATAAACGCATTGGCAGAAACTTCCTCAATGCTGGACTTGGTTATGGTGGTTCTTGTTTTCCAAAAGACATTGCGGCTTTTATTTCAATTAGTCGTCAACTTGGTGTTCCCTTCACGCTCTTGGAAGAAGTGGAGCGGATTAATGCTACAGCGTTAGAGCGTTTCCTTAACAAGGTGCGCGAGGCCCTTTGGATTTTAAAGGATAAAAAAATTGCGGTTTGGGGACTCTCTTTCAAGCCGGATACTGATGATATTCGCTGTTCTGTCGCTATGGACTTAGTCGCACAGCTGATTAAAGAAGGAGCACATGTCAGCGTCTACGATCCGAAGGGAATGGAAAAAGCGAAGGAGCTTGGAACGATTGGCAAAGCGACCTTTGCAGTCTCTCCTCTTGAAGCAGCACGCGATGCAGAAGCGCTGATCATTGCTACGGAGTGGAAAGAATTTGCGAATGTTGATTTAGCTTCACTCAAGAAGACCATGCATACCCCATTGATCTTCGACGGACGCAATTTATTGCATCCTGATATTGCGAGAGAGGCTGGTTTTACTTACGTGAGTGTCGGGCGCTAGAGCATATTAAAAAAAACTGTGGCCATTTTTAGAGCGTGTCCTAAACTCTACTGATGCGGCGAACTACGGCGTCACTCCGGTGCCCGTCGCTTCACGTATTATAGTGTATTAAATTGAAAAGGGCACGCGATAAGCTTGCTCTTTTTCCTTAGAACTGCGTTCTCAGATCTCACGTTATCTTCGGATAGCGCTTCGATCTTCGGCCTTGTTCTAAGAAAAAATTTCAGCGCTTCTAACATGCCCTTTTCAATTTAATACACTATAGATAGACGCTCGTCGATGCAGTCCCTTCTCGCGCTCCGAGGCTCCTTGTATTTCATCCGCATCAGCGAGTTTTGAACACGCTCTAGTTTGACAAGATGCTCAAGCTTTCAAAAAGAAGGAAATATTTTTTTCCTTCTCCCGATACCGATCGATAACAACCGTTGCGATCTCCACTAGAAGTAGTTTCCAGCGTCGTTCGTTGTAGGGAGTTGTTGCTTCCAAATTAATTTTATAACGATTTTGTTGCTTGGTTGCAATTATTGTTGAGGTTGCAATGGCCTTGAGATGATCTTTCCATGAGGCTGCGGCGGGGCCTGTGATGTTCCACTTCAATGTTTCAGTTCCATGAGTGAGCCAGTAGATGGCAAGGATGTAAGATTGACGAATGCGCATTGCTGTCAAATTTTGGCGCTCGTTTTGAGTGACAGTTTGAGTGTCATGATGCCAGCGATAGCGATAAAGATAATTTGGAATAAAAAGGAGAGGCTCATTGATAGCGGTTCGCAGAGCAAATTCGTAATCTTGGCATCCTTCAAATGTCTGTTTGAATAACCCAAGTTCAAGATAGAGTTCTTTTTTAACAACTTTAAGATGGCCAGCAAAATTATTTTTAATCAGCTCATAGGGATGTTCCGAGCGCAAGCGCCAAAATAAAATGTCATTATCAATATCGATATCAGCGGCGCGTGAACTGATGAAGCGAATGTTGGGGTGTTCACAAATAGTTTTTTCTAAAACTGTAAAAACTGTTCGTTCCAAAAGATCATCGCAATCAAGGTGAATGAGCCACTCTCCTCGAGCATAAGTGATTCCTTCATTAAGGCTGTTACAAATACCCCGATTTTCAGAATGAGTGTAGAGAATGATTTTTTGACGAAAAGAATCTTCTAATTCTGAAAGAAGTGGTGATAAGTCGACGGAAGGATCATCATGGATGAGTAAAATTTCAATTTGACTCGAGGGGGAGCAACGAATGGCTGCTTGAATCGAGTTTAAGCAGTCTTTGAAATATTCAAGATGACGGTGAAAGCAGATGAGGATAGTGAAAGTGGGGACAGCAGGGAATGTCAGAATTTTTGATATTGGAGAGCGTTGTTCTTTAATTAAAAACTCTGTTGAAATTTGTTTGAGTTGATGGGAAGAAATGTTCAACAGTGTCGAGGCCCATTCCCGCTGGTGTTCTTGGCGGCGGGTTTGAATAGGATGATAAGGTATTTCAGGATAAGCAAAGGTGATCATGCCGCCACAACGCGAGCTGATCCAGTAGACGATATGATGTTTGATTCTTTCACATCGAGATAGGAGTTCATCGCCGCTCAAATTTTTCCGCTGAATAAAACCAGTCAAGGGTGTCAGAACTTTTGTTAAAAATTTTCTGATGCAATAAGCAATATTTTTTCTAAGGTTCAATGACATAACTTTCTAAGCTAGCAGAGTGATTTACCATTTTCAATGAGGTCAATGTCATGTTAGGATCTTTCCTTTAACAATGAATATTCATCAAACAGAGGGGAAGTCCTGGACAACTGTCATTGAACCTCATGTCAGCCTCTTCCATGTTCCTTGGAAAGAAATTTGGGAATATCGCGAGTTGATCATGCGCATGGTTCATCGTGACTATATCTCACGATACAAACAAACATTATTAGGTTCTCTTTGGCATGTGTTGCAGCCGCTCTTTACGAGTTTGATGTACACGTTGGTTTTTTCGAACATCGCAAAAATTTCTACTTCAGGAACGCCGCCGATGCTTTTCTATATGGCTGGAAATGTTTGCTGGGGGTATTTCTCATCCTGTGTGACAGGGACTGCAACAACTTTTATTACGAATGCCAATCTTTTTGATAAAGTATATTTTCCGCGCTTAGTCGTTCCTCTCTCTCAACTGATTGTCAATCTTATTGGATTTGTCATGCAGTTGGCCTTGTTTTTAGGCTTTTATGCTTGGTATGCGTGGCACGGAGCCCACATTGAGATGGGCTGGCGTATTATTGTTCTTCCTGTTTTGTTGTTGCAAATGGGAGCCCTGAGTCTCGGTGTTGGGTGTATTATTTCCGCAATCACAACACGCTTCCGCGATCTCCAATTGTTGCTTGGTTTTTTTATACAGCTCTGGATGTTTGGAAGCTGTGTTGTCTACCCTCTCAGTATTGTCCCACCTGGATGGATCCACACGCTCTACACCCTTAATCCGATGGTTTTTGTGATTGAAGGTTTTCGTTTTGCGTTTCTAGGGCAGGGAACCGTGACTTTGTTTGAAGTGATGGTTAGTTTTGTAATCAGCATCTTTACGGTTTTTGTAGGTGTGATCTGGTTTAATAAAACGGAACGCTGGTGTGTAGATATTCTTTAAACTAACGAGTAACGGCTAATAAGTATGAATGACGTTGTCATCAAAATAGAGAATCTTTCA
>VHCR01000090.1 GCA_016871655.1 Verrucomicrobiota bacterium | reverse complement strand
CTTTTGGAAAGATTGATGTGCTTATTAACAATGCAGGTTATGGTCTTATCGGTGCGATGGAGGAAGCGAGTGAAAAAGAAATTTCTGATCTTTTCCAGATCAATCTCTTCGGATTAATTCGGATGACACAAGCTGTATTGCCTCATTTTAGGAAGCAACGCAGTGGTCATATTGTCAACATCTCTTCGATGTGGGGGCTTGTTGCCGCAGCTGGCGCGAGCATCTACAATGCAACAAAGTTTGCTGTCGAAGGTTTATCGCAAGCGCTCGTGCAAGAAGTCAAGCCACTCGGTATCGATGTAACGATTGTGGAGCCTGGTGCTTTTAGGACCAATTTTACCAAGGAGAGCTCTCTCCATTTTTCTTCTACACTCATTGACGATTATGCAAAAAGTTCGGGTAGGTTACGTGCGTGGGGAAAAACAGCTCATGGAACTCAGCGAGGCTGTCCTAAACTTGCTGCCGCAGCAATTATCAATGCTGTTACTTCCGAACACCCTCCACTCCATCTACTACTTGGTCCTGACGCCTACAAAGAGACTATGCAACATTTGGAAGAGCTCCGTCGTGACTTTGAGACGTCGCGTGAACTTACTTGCTCGACAGATGTAAAATGAAGAATGCTCCCTCGGCTTTAGGTCAAATTGCTTTAACTGAAAAGAAAATCAATCTTATTCTTTGGACGCTTCTTCCTCTCTCCACGTTGACTGGAATGGCAGTTGATTTAGTTGCTCCTTCGTTACCTGCGATTGCAGGCGCGTTGCATGTTTCTAGTGGAATCACAAAAAATGTTATCACGCTCTATTTACTCGGATATGCTTTGGGAAATTTTTGTTCTGGTTTTTTAACAGATGCTTGGGGGCGTAAGCATATTTTAAGAATTGGGTTGCTAGGATTCATCGTAGCGAGTTTGCTTCCGCTTCTCGTTCCAACAATCCTAGCTGTCTTAGTGAGTAGATTTTTTGAAGGCGTTACAATTGGAACAATTGTTGTAGTCGCTCGAGCTGTCTATTCCGATATTTTATCTCCTGAAAAATTAGTTCGCATGGGAACCTTGATTGGAAGCATGTTTGGGATCGGTACGGTTATTGGGCCATTAATCGGTGGGTACTTGCAATTTTATGGAGGATGGAAGGCTTGTTTTCTCTTTTTTACAGCAATTGCTTTGATCGCTTTTGCTGCCGTACTCTGTGTTCTTCCGGAGACGCACTTCCGACGGCATCCGCTGAAATTCAAAACGATTAGACATCATCTAGTTGAAGTTTTACGGCATCAAGAGTTCATGGCTTTGGTTTTAATCATGGGAGCGATTTATTCCTTGATGATTGCCTTTAACACAGTGGGACCATTTTTGATTCAAATAAAATTGCATCACACGCCTATCTTTTTTGGTAATACAGCACTCTGCTTAGGAGCAGCTTTCCTAGGAGCTACTTTTTTCTGTCGATACTGCATTAAAAAATATCGTGTGGATCAAATATTATTTTTTACGATTCACTTGTTTTTTCTGATCGCGCTTGTCGCGTGGAGTGGAAGCTTCTTTTTTTCTCAAAGCATTACGTTGCTTTTAGGGGTTAGTATGGCGATGTTTTTTTCCACAGGATTTATTTTTCCGATGTGCATGGGAAAAGGAATGGCGCTCTTCCGTCACATCACGGGAACTGCTACTGCAATGATGTTCTTAATTAACATCCTCATGACAAGCTTGACCTCATTTTTGCTGAGCTTTCTTAACATTCAAAGCACTTCAGCGATGATCGCAATTTATTTGGTGCTCTTGGCGACTTGCATTTTAATCTACTGGAAATTTATTTATTTTTCTTCTTCTCCATCCGCTCATGCAGTTCAAACACGACAAGCGGGAAAATATAACTCGCCAGCACGCCCCCAATAACGATGAGTTCGTAGGTAAAAACATTGCCGACGGAAATTTGAGCAGGGGGTAAAAATCCGACCCACATCGCAAAGGTGCAACTCCCAATTCCGATGAGATTAGTTGCCCAAAGCCCGAAGGTCCCTCCTGGAATTTTAAAAAGGCGAGGGATGTTAGGATGTTTGTAGCGCAGCTTGATCGCAGCAGCAAACATCGCAATGTAAACGGTGAGGACTAAAATCGCAGTGACATTCGTTAACAACCAAAAGGCACTCGCAATAGTTGGCATTAAAACAAAGAGACTGCACAAAACAGAAAAGATAATTGCTTGTAATAAGAGGATATTAACCGGAACACCATGTTTGTTTTTGTAACCGAGTTTTGCTGGAAAAAATCCATCATCGCATGCAATCAGTAATGCTTTGCTTGGGCCTGAAATCCAAGCGTTGGTTCCGCCCATTGCGCCAAGGGCAATGAGGATTGCCAAGAGCGGCATAATGCCAGAAATATGAAATGAAGAAAAGAAAGCTTCAAATGCTTGTAACAATCCTGCAAGGAGATTGATTTTTGATTTGGGAACAACAAAGGCAATCGTGAGAGACGAAAGAATGAGGCTGGTCAAGATTAACATTCCTGACCACAAGATGGCCTTGGGATAATTGCGTTGAGGATTTTCTACCTCTCCAGCATGAGCTGCCGACATTTCAATTCCGACAAGGCTATAAAAGACTCCGATGAGAAGTGCCAAGTTATTGACCTTGCTCAAATCGGGAACCAGACTTTGCCAACTGACTTCAACGCTCAGTGGTTTTTTTAAAAAAACCCAAATAACTCCCAAGGCAATAATGAAGAGCATTGGGAGGAGTGTTCCTAGCATCGCCGCCAAGGTGCTTAAAAAGTTCGAAGCATGAATGCCACGAAAATTAAGGAATGTTGCTCCCCAAAAAAGGGAAAGCATCACAATAAGCATGTAGGTTTTGCTGTTTGCCAGTTGAGGATTGATGATGTAAGCAAGGGTTGTTCCAATAAAAGACATGATGGTTGGGAACCAGCAAGCATTGTTAAACCAAAGCAACCAGACGGTAAAAAACCCGAAGCGTCGTCCAAAAGCCTCTCGCACCCAAACGTACATTCCTCCTGTTTCTGGCCAGCCTGTTGCAAGCTCCGCAGAGACGAGTGCCGTCGGCACAAAAAATAGAAGCGCCGCTAAAACGTAGTACGTAATTAATGAAAATCCATACTCTGCACTCATCGGAAGTGTGCGAAGGCTGTCAATCGCAATAACGTTAATCATCACGAGATTGAAAATACTGAGTTTCTTTTTGCTTGTTAGATTCATGTAGGCTTAGGGAGTCACTTTTTATAAAAAAATTCTAAGAATTAAAAAATAAAGAGTCATTCTAATTTTTTTGTGTTCTTTTTGTGCCGCGCAAGCGGCTTTGTGATCTTTGTGGTGGGTTCTTTAATTCTGAACTCGTTTCAACCCAACACGCTGCGCAGCGGCTTCAACGAGCTCCGCCACACGGCGCTTCAAGCGATAGGCGAGGACGAAGAAAAGAACCAGAAGCGCAGCGTAGGAAGCGAGGTACCATGGTGTTCCCGCGGCGCCTGTCACAAATTGATAAGTGAGGTAACCCAAGACTAACATGTTCACAAGCACTGTCGTTGCGACCATGCGTGTGGAGAGGCCGACGCGTGTGAGGCACTTCGGACCGCCATGATATTCGGTCACACTGCGCAAGCGAATTCCCCACCAGAAACTGCCATAGATTTGGATGTCCCATTCTTTCCAACCGGTATCCAGCGAGTAGCTCCAGCCTTCATCTTCAAGTGCTGCGATGATCCCTTGCAGCAACGTCTCACGTCCTTTTCCTTCCTCATTCCAAAAATTCAATCGCGAGTTGCCACGAATATTACTCGGTAAAAAATCTTTTTCTTTCGCGGAGATGACAGATTCGGGAGTTCGTTTGAATTTGAGCCAGGTAAAATAACGAGCCCAACCGCGAACAAGTGGCTGGCTCAATGCGAGGAAGGCTACGAGCAAGCGGGCGCTGATCGTGTCAAAGCGAGGCTCGAGCTTTGCATGGATCATGTAGGAAAGCGAAACCAATAATGTTCCTCCCAGCATGATAAAGGAAACAATGCCGAGCGCTGGGAAGGGCCACGAAAGAAGAAAAATAAAGGCGGTGAGGGCGACCCATTCGATGCTACTCAAGTAAGCCGCGAGTTCTGATTGAGCGGAAGGATAGATGCATTGGAACAATCCTTCGCCAAAAATTCCATGATAGATGACCGGATGATTGATGAGCCATGTGAAGCGTGGTGCACCGTAGACTTGACCTTTCCATTTTGCGGTACCAGTTGGTCCAAAGAAAATGAGGTGTTTAAAACGAAGTAATGATTCCGCTTCACCGTAGCCTTCTTGCTGCTTGCGAAAGGCTTTCAGGGTGAAGCGGCGGTAGTGCCAGACGATCGCTGCAGGACTGAATGCAATGACTTGATTCTCTTGTTGCAAGCGCCAACAAAAATCGACATCGTCTCCCGCTTTTCGATATTCCGGATCAAAACCACCCACTTTGTCAAAGGCCCAACGATGAAAAGCCATGTTACATCCGGGGATGTGCTCGGCGATGACATCGGTCAGAAGCACGTGACTCGGGCCTCCTGGAGCAGCTGCAACGCACGCTTGATGCCAGTTTTCGGCTGGCGGAGAAACATTGGGACCACCAACGCCCGCATAATTTCCGGAGAGCAATGTGCCGACTAAATAAAAAAGCCAGTCTGGATCGGCCATACAATCAGAATCGGTGTAGGCCAAAATTTCTCCCGTCGCTGCAGCCGCACCGACATTGCGCGCGACGCTGAGTCCTTTGTTTGGCTGCGTAATCGCTTTGACCCACGGGTGATTTTTTAAAATCTCTTGCGTGTTGTCGGTAGAACCATCATCGACCACGATGACTTCGTAATCGGGATAGTCGATATGTTTCAATGATTCCAAACAATCTTCCAACGTCTGACCTCCGTTATAGCTGCAGACGATAACGGAGACCTTGGGCTGCTTTTCTAAACGAGCTTGATGGGTGATCGAACCTTCTGAATTAAAAAAACGTTCGACGACTTGCAACGCTTTCTTCGGCGTGCGGTCGCGCCGGACCAATCCAAAATTCCAATCCAAAATTTCTTGCCCACCGCGAAACCACTCATCGGTCCAAGCGTAGAGAATCGTTCCCGCAAGCCCCCCTCTGACGACGGATTCAAGATGCCACTCCATCAGTTCTGCTTGTTTTTCTTCCGAGTTGCGAATCGTATCCATTCCAAACTCTCCCATGATGAGAGGCTTGTCTTCGGCGAGATTTTGCAAGCGAGCCAAGTAGCGCTCAAAATCAGGACGCCGTTCTAAATAAACATTGAATGTTAAAAAATCGACGTTCTGTGGCAGGAGATATTCGGTCGGAGGGAAGCTCGCGTAGGAGTAGAGTGCAAGCGGATCTTCGCGTCGTGCGATGGCGATGAGGTGTTCCAAAAACTCGGTAACGCGCTTTGCGCCGAGCCAGCGAACCATGGAAGAGGGAACTTCATTTCCGACTAAGTATCCGAAAATAGCAGGGTGGCCTTGATTTTCCCGGACTGTTTTGATGACAGATTCTTCGACGGAAGCACGAATTTTACGATCGTTCAAAAACTCAACATGCTCCATCCAGGGAATACTCAAAAGAACTTTGAGTTCGTGCTGATGACAAAGATCGAGGAACCAACGAGGAGGTGCGGTGTAAGGGCGAAGAAGATTCGCTCCCGTTTTTTGAATCGCTGCCAAATCGCGCGCTGCTTGCTCCGGCGTTCCGTATTGGAAGCCCTCCGCATCAGGCGCAAACGGCCCATAGGTCACACCTTTGAGAAAAAACTTTTTTTCTCCTTCAAAGAAAAATTTAGAACGAACGGAAATACGGTTAGGCACAGGAAGTGAAAAGGGAAATTTGAAGATGGGAGATAGAAGATAGAAGATAGAAGATAGAAGTTGTGGTTTGCTAGCGCAAACAGAATAAAAAATTTTAAATCTTGCCGAAGGCCTCGACTTCCATCTTCTAAAAACTCTCTTTATGTTTGCGGTCAATTTTCTACTATCTACCACCTACAACCTCTTTCACCACCTCCGCCGTCCTCCCAATTAACTCCGGCGTGTGGGCGAGGCTGATGAAGCCGGCTTCAAATTGCGAGGGAGCAAAGAAAACGCCGCGTTCCAAGCAGCCGTGGAAAAATTTCCCAAACTCTTCCGTGCGGCATTTTTTGGCATCGGCTAAATTTCGAATTGGACCTTCGTGGAAAAAAAGACAGAACATCGAGCCGATGCGATGAAAAGTGAATGGTTTATTTTTGATAACATCGCGAACACCTTGTTCAAAAAGGGCACCGAGTTCT
>VHCR01000089.1 GCA_016871655.1 Verrucomicrobiota bacterium | reverse complement strand
AATACACACGCGCTCAAGCCTTGCAGCCAAACGCAAAAACAGAATGTGTTGCTCGCTTCTCCACCGTTGCTGGAGAGCTCGGCGCAGCTGATGCCGAGCGTGATGTGCGCGGTTTTGCGATTAAGTTTTATACTCCGGAAGGAAATTGGGATTTAGTTGGAAATAACACACCCGTTTTCTTCGTGCGTGATCCCTACAAATTTCCTGATTTCATTCATACACAAAAGCGTCATCCCAAAACTCATCTTCGCAGCGCAACAGCGATGTGGGATTTTTGGTCATTGAGTCCGGAGAGTCTGCATCAAGTCACCATTTTATTTTCTGATCGCGGCATTCCTCTCAATTTTCGTCATATGAATGGCTATGGCAGTCATACCTACAGCCTGATCAGCAAAGGCGGCGAGCGTCATTGGGTGAAGTTTCATTTCAAAACGGAACAGGGCATCAAATTCATGACGAATACCGAAGCGGAACAATTGATCGGACGCGATCGTGAAAGCAATCAGCGTGATCTTTTCGAAGCCATCGAGAAAAAAGATTTTCCACGTTGGAAAATGCAGATCCAAGTCATGACGGAAGAGCAAGCGAAGAGTTGTTCGTTCAATCCCTTTGACCTCACCAAAGTCTGGCCCCACAAAGAGTATCCTCTCATCGATGTCGGAATTTTAGAATTGAATCGGAATCCTGAAAATTATTTTGCAGAAATTGAACAGGCCGCCTTTTCCCCTTCTAACATTGTTCCAGGCATCAGCTTCTCGCCTGACAAGATGCTTCAAGCTCGAGTCTTTAGCTACGCTGATGCTCATCGTCATCGCCTCGGAACGCATTACGAAATGCTACCCGTCAATCGTCCTCGCTGTCCGATGGCCACGTATCATCATGATGGAGCGATGCGCTTTGATGAACCAAAAATGGGCGATGCCTACTACGAACCAAATAGTTTTAGCGGGCCCAAAGAAGATCCAAGCGTCGCAGAACCTCCTCTTGATCTTGGTTGCGTCGCAGCTGACCGTTTCGATGGAAATACTGGCAATGATAACTTCACGCAGCCAGGAAACCTTTTTAGATTGATGCCACCCGACGCTCAAGAACGACTTTGTTCCAACATTGCTGCTGCGATGAAAGATGTGCCAAAAGAAATTCAAGAGCGGCAGTGCCAACTTTTTGATCAAGCCGATCCTGCTTATGGAGCTGGCGTGAGAAAGCTGCTTCGCAGCAGTTTGAGTACTGCAGTTTGAGTTTGAGTTATCTAGGCTTCGCTATAAATTAAAAACAACAACCATAAAACCTATCCACCACTATGCTCAAAAAAAACATCCTCTTCGCCTTGATCCTTTCACTACTTGCCTTGTTCACTGCAACCCCCACGATGGCGGCTAGTGCACATCAGCTTGAAAAAGAAGGCCGCAAAGCACTAGAAGAACTCTACAAAAAAAATCCGAAAGCAAGGATCGTTGGTGATCAAGCTGTTGGTATTTTAGTTTTTCCTGGTGTTTATAAAGGAGGCTTCATGTTTGGGGGACAACGTGGCGATGGCGTCCTGTTTACGGGAGGAACAGTTGCTGGTTACTACAACACCACGGCTCTCTCCTGGGGCTTGCAGGCAGGTTTACAAAAATTTGGCTATGCACTTTTTTTCATGAATGCAAAAGCACTCAACTACCTTAGCAAGAGCGATGGATTTGAACTTGGTGGCGCTCCTAACTTGACGGTGGTTGACATGGGAGTTGCTGCTGGTCTTTCAACGACCACCTTGCAAAAAGATATCTACGCCTTCTTCTTTAATCAAAAAGGATTGATGGCTGGTATCACCCTGCAGGGAACTAAGATCACGCCTTACACTCCGAGTGAGTAGCTGCTTTGCAGCAGTTGAAGTTAAAAGTTGAAGTTGAAGTAAAATTTTCTTCTCCCTAGTTTTTGCTGCTTTGCAGCAAAAGTTGGAACTTAAACTTCAATTATTCACTTAAACTTCATCGCTTCGCGATGAAGTGGACCGCCCCAGACTCGAACTGGGAACCAATTGATTAAGAGTCAACTGCTCTACCATTGAGCTAGCGATCCGTTGCTGCTACGCAGCAGTTGAAGTTAAAAGTTTGAGTTTAAGTTGCTACTTGCCTACGGCAAAAATTAAAAATATTTATTTTGCGAAGCCTCAAAACTCAAACTCTTAACTCAAACTATCGCGAAGCGATTTGCGAGACATCGTTATAGCATTTTTTCCCGCATCTCACCAAGGAAAATTTTTCCTAGCACAAGAAAACTTCTTTTAGTTAAATTGAATTTCTAATGCTTCGCATTCCCCCTCCAAGCATCTTTCGCTTCATTCGTACTCTTTCGATTGCTATGGCGCTCTTTTCCTTGTGTGGAGGCCATTGGGCCGTCCTTCAAGGTATTGCCTGGAGCCGCATGCTTCAGTCGTATGCGACAAAAGGTTCTTTTCAATCAGCCGTTGAAAAAACTTTTGACGGCAAACATCGCTGCTCCCTTTGTAAAAAAATTGAACAAGCTAAGCAGCAAGAAAAGAAAAATAGTTTTGTGAATGAAACGTTCAAAAAGAAAGAGGGCGTTTTAGAGCAATCATTTTTGTTGCTGACGCTTTTCCCAAGTGATTTTCACTTTTCTCCAATGAAGAAAAGTTTTTATGGCGGCCCTATCACGAGGCCCTTGCTGCCGCCACCACAGATCGCTTAGCGCATAGCGCTAAGCGATAGTTCGAGTACTGCCACAAAGTGGTGGCATCGCCCCACAAAAGGGAATCCAGCTAACGTTGGCTAGACTCTCTACTTCGACCCTGCCTCTCAATATTTGAGGCACCTATTCACCTTTCGATGTTTCCTGCCGCTGTGACATCGATTACCTCTCAATATTTTTTATGAAAATTTTTTTTATCCTCTTTTTATTACTCTTCACTTTTTCTATCCATGCTATCGAACAAGACAACATCACACTTCCAGACAATCCTCCTACGGCTCTCAAAGAGGATGACGTCTTGTTAACTTCTGACACCGATCAAGAAACAGATTCCTCGTTGGAAAAAAAAGAGAGTCGCTACGTTGTCACCTCTAACCAAACTTGCTCACCTTTGATGATGCTAGGACGTCCTACTTCAGAAAAAGATCCTGCTGGGAAAAAAATTTCTCCTACAAATTTGTTAGAGCAACAGCAAAGGATTACTGCCTCTACCGATCCTTCGGCACAGATGAATCGTAGTAGCAATCCAGCTACTCTATCAGAAAACAGAAATAACTTCTTATCCAAATCAACCTTACCCCAACAACAAGCATCAGCACTTTTTAAAACGTTGATCTATTGCCCCGGCTGTAAGCAATGGCACACTGGCTTGAGTGTTTCGAAAAAACCACTTCCTCAAATTCTTTTTATGTGGAATCCACAAACTAGCTCCTGGCATCCACTCTATCGAAAAGATCAACAATCCAGCAGCTCACTTTTGCAAAGAGCGGTCTCTTCTTTAACAGGCGAACCTTTTTTAGAAAAAGCAGTTGAATCACGAGTCTTTCAACTTCTTGCTAGTCCTCATAATAAAGATGAAGAAATCCTCTATCATGCTCATTCTATAACCGGAGCATTAGAAAAAAGTACATTTTACGATCCCATTAATGCACTCCCAGCTCTTTCTTACCTATCTCGTACTCTATTACAAACACACTCTAGACTTCCTGATTCTGTGATACATTTTTTTCTTGTTCTTTCTGAACAGAAGCAAAGAAGGCCAAAAGCACTTCCTCCAGTTGGAGAGACTGAAAAAAGCCCCCTCTTGCCAAAAAATCTCGTTCCTATAAACTATTCTTCAATTTCTGAAAACTAACTGTTCGGGTTTTCTTTCGCTCAAACCATAACTACTATCTTCCATCTACCATCTTCAATCTTTTGCTAGCAGCATCAATTTTATTTGAAGAAATAAAATGATGTTGCTAGACGCACTCATGGAAACTCCTCCTCTTTTAAAAATCGTCCATCGACTTTTTGGATCTAAAAAAAGCGCTCTGATAAAAAATCAGAGTGTTCCTACGCAAACTGCCGAAGGCACTCGTAAACATAAGAAATCCAGTTCTCGAGTGACCTCAAAGTCAACACAGACTCAACAAGCAAGGAAAGCTTCTTTTAAAGACCTTGAAAATAAAATTGGTTACCATTTTAAAAACCCACAACTCTTGGTTGAAGCGCTCACTCATTCGAGCATTGCCCTCGATCAAGCGCAGCATCCTTTCGACAATGAGCGCTTGGAATTTTTAGGAGATGCCGTTTTGCAACTTGTGATCACAACGCATCTCTTCGAAATTTTTCCTGAATTTGCGGAAGGGCCTCTGACTAAAATTCGCACGCGTCTCGTCTCGCGCACAGCTCTCAAAGCCTACGCCTCCAATCTCGATCTTGGAAAATACCTGATCATGGGACGTGGCGAAGAGAGCAATGGCGGTCGCGAGCGCTCTTCGATCCTGGGCGATTCTTTTGAAGCACTGATTGGAGCTATCTATTTGGATAGCGACTTTGCAAGAGCACTGAAATTTATTCTACAACAAGCGGCGGCGCACCTGCATCGGGTCGCGCTAGAGCCCGAAGAAATCAACCCCAAAGGACGACTCCAAGAAATCCTCCAATCGAAAGCCCCCACCTCTCCGATATATGAACATTTGGAAGAGCGTGGAAAAGCCCATCTCAAATATTTTCGTTGCCGTGTTGTTTGGGAAGGAAAGGAGCTTGGTGTCGGCGAAGGTCGGAGCAAGAAAGAAGCTGAAGTTGCTGCTGCTACACAGGCCCTGAAGGGGTTGCAATAACTCGCAGCTATTCAGGTTACAGCATTGCTGCATTACAGAGCTGTCGATCTATTAAACGTTTCAACTTTTCAACTTTTCACACCAATAACCATCTCTGTAAATTTTTTCCTGTAACCTGTAACCTGCAACCTGTAACCTCTCGTCCATGCTTCCCATCATCGCTCTTCTCCTCGGGTTCCTCATCACGAGCAAACATACTCTCTCTCTCGTCGCTCCGGAGCCGCTCAAGGTTTTTTTACAAGGTTTCCCACGTTCTCGTTTGTGGGGAAAGGTTCTTTTTTCAATCGCTCTGATCTGGGCATTCCTCCTCGCTTTGACGACGGATCTAGGAGAATTTAGCTCGCTAAGAAATTCGATTCTAGGCGGAATTGTTATTGGCGGAGGACTTTTTGGCTGGTTGGTCCCTAATTTTTTAGCGGTTCGCTCGCTGGGATTCATTGCCCTTCTCGCAGCCCGTCCGATGCTTGAGCTTACTTTCCTGCAATCAGGAACACTCCCCTTCCTACTCTCACTCTTGGCCTACGCCTGGGTAATCATCGGCCTTTTCAGCGTTGGCATGCCTTATCTGCTACGCAACTTCATCACGTTCATCACCGCTCCCGAACGCGCACAGCTCTGGCGCGTACTCTCTTGGGCAGGTATACTCTACGGACTTGCATTGCTGATTCTCGGCGGATGGCAGCTTTTAATGAGTTGAAGTTAAAAGTTGAAGTTGAAGTTTCAAGTTTGCCTTCGGCAAAAAGTAAAATTTTTATATTTTGCGAAGCGCACGAAACTTCAACTCTATCCTGGAATATTTTTCAGGACCTCTGCATTCGACGGATATTTTCGAATGAAGGAAAGGATTCGCTCGATCGCCTCAATCGGCTTATGGCCAGCCAATCCGCGACGGATAATATTAATTTTGTGAAGGTCATCCGGAGGAATGAGAAGTTCCTCGCGGCGTGTGCCAGAGAGAAAAATATCGACGGCAGGATAAATCCGTTGATCGCTGATTTTCCGATCGAGGACCAACTCCATATTGCCAGTTCCTTTGAATTCTTGGAAAATCAAATCATCCATGCGGCTGTTGGTTTCGATGAGTGCGGAAGCAACAATCGTGAGAGAACCTGCCTCTTCAGTGTTGCGAGCTGCCGCAAAAAGCTTACGAGGAATTTCCATCGCCCGTGCATCGATACCGCCACTCATCGTGCGGCCGCCTCCTTTGATGGAATTGTTGAAGGCACGTCCAATGCGTGTCAACGAATCCATCAAAACAAAAACATCTTTTCCTTGCTCCACAAGTCGCTTTGCACGCTCAACGGCAAACTGAGCAATCCGCGTGTGACTTTTTAAATCAGAATCGTTGGAGCTGGCGTAGAGCTCTGCTTGCGGAAAGGTCCGCTTCATTTCAGTTAGCTCCTCAGGACGCTCATCTACGAGGAGGATGATCAACTTCATCGTCGGATGATTTTTGATTACAGCATCAGCAATATGTTGCAATAGCGTTGTTTTTCCGGTCCGTGGTGGAGCGACGAT
>VHCR01000088.1 GCA_016871655.1 Verrucomicrobiota bacterium | reverse complement strand
GAACGGATTTTCATAGCGTTCTGATTTTTTGTCGCACGAAAGATGGAGCCGATCGGATTGCGCGTCAATTGTTGCAGCAACGGAACACCGTTGCTGTTCTTCATTCTAATCGTAGTCAACAAGAGCGGATTGATGCTTTGGACGGGTTTAAAAATGGACGTTATGAAGTCATGGTGGCGACTGATATTGCGGCGCGTGGGATTGATATTGCTGGAGTGAGCCATGTGATTAATTATGATGTGCCTCAGCACCCCGAAGATTATGTGCATCGCATTGGACGCACAGGTCGAGCTCAAGCAATAGGAGATGCTTTCACATTGATGACAGCCGAAGAACTTCCTCACGTGCAAGCCATCGAACTTTTTATTAATAGCAAAGTGCCCCGATTGAAGTTGGAAGGATTTCCCTATCTTTTTACTATGCTTTTTCAAGAAGAAAAAGCAGCTCAAATGTTACGCAATGTCCGCGGAGTCCGAACTTCCAAGGGATACAGTTATGGAGCGCGAAAGAAAAGGTAAATATGGGCTTAAGCCACAAGATTACTTAAAGTTAAAACCCAGAAATATAAAAATTCAGAATTAAACCTAAAAACATGAATGAAAATAAAAAATTTTACGCAATATAGTTTGTTTCAAAATGTTCGTCCTAATGCCTCACTAACCGTTCAGGTTAGCCTCGGCCTTATTACAACCATTTTTAAATCAAACTCCTTACGCAACCTTTTTCATTTTCATTCACGTTTTTAGATTAAAATACAGTTGCGCTGAAGCAAAGAGTCTGATTCAAATGCGCTGCTGGAGTTGCAGGAAAAGGAACGAGGAGCGCAGCACCACAGTGTATATGAACATACTCGAGGACGCGAGAACCGAGTGACGGAGTCTTCTGCCTCAGCAGTAGCATGTGAACAGACTCTATGCAACCACTCTATTTTAACCCCCTAGACTCTAGTGGAAATTTCATTGGAACTAATCCGTTGGAACCATATGGACCAACTGGAATTGCCGTTAGGACAACCGTTGTTTCGCTTTCAGGCGTTGTTCCGTATGGAATGTCTTGCTTTAATCCCAGTCTCTACGAACCATATACTTTTTTCACCTACCCTTTTCCTCCTTTTAGTTACGCGCCTACAACATATCTTCACTCTAATTTGTTAGGATCTAACCAAGTGACTAGTGAGGATTCAACAGATAAGCAGCAGACAACAGTTTTCCACATTGGTGGCGGGCTAGTTCCAGTTTATGAAAATTATTCGACACAGATTCTTTATTTTAGTCAGTTTTCAACGTTTTATAGTACCTACGCGGCTTCTTACCAAATTGATCCCGTAACATTTAGTATTAGATTTGGAACAGAATTTCAAAATCTATATGCAAGCACGGCTTATGCTACTAATATCACCAATACTTACGAGAATCTTTATACCGAACAGATCTATTGGTATAATATTCAAACCGGCTTTGGTGACACTAAAGATACAACGTATACTATTTTGGGTTCTGGGCTTAGTACGTCTTTTATTTACCAGTCACAACTACAGACGTTGCAACCTGGATTGACTTTGGTGGGAAGTTCTACCTTTGTTAACATGCTCGGAAGTAATGTCTACTCTGCGCTGTTAGACACAACGAACTCCGTTATTATTTATCAAAACGAACAGATTAGTAGCTATTATAGCCAGTCGCTTTCCTACCAAATTAATATTATTAATCTCACTGCGGCACTTAATAGTGTTTCTCAGGGGAACCCAGGTAATGAGGGTAACGGAACAATTACAGTCACTTACTTTTCTTGGCAATGGGAAACTTCTCCCAATGGTTGGACTGGAAGTCAACTGACGCATTTTAACAACTATACTTATGAGCAAACCGTCAATTCTTATCTTTACTTCACTTATGGTGGAACGATTATTTACGGTACTGATGTTGCCGTTAATCAGGTCCAGGCTTTGCTTTCCATTCAGAACAATAATCTTGCCAACTCTCAAACTTTCTTAAACAATGCCGTGTCAACATTGCAAAGCCAAGTTTCTTTAGCCGGACAGATTATTACTGCTCTTGCTTCAGGAATGGAAACTCTGATCAATAATATTTAAAGTTAGTTATGCCTTCCGATATCCCCGATATCCTAAAAACCATAAAAAGCCATGATGACTAAAAACCCTCAAAGTGAGATAAAAAGTAGCGCTAAAAACATAGGGGAAACTTTTAAGCCTTTTCTAACAAATGGAGTACCTCTCTACCTTTTACGTGGAGTGAGCAAGCAAGATCTGGATGCATTGTATGTGATGGCTTACAATTTATATTCTGAAAAAAAATATCAAAGGGCATTTCAAATTTTTCAGGCCATAGCGCTTTATAATCATTTTGATAAACGAGGATGGATGGGGAGCGCTGCTTGTTGTCAGCTGTTGGGAAACTATAGAGCTGCCGTTTCATGTTATGCTTATGCTTCGTTGATTGATGCCGAAGATCCTGTGCCGCTCTTTCATGCTATAGAATGTTATATTGCTTTGAAGAGTTACGATGAAGCACATTCAGCATTAGGCGCCATGTTGCTTCTTGCTGAAAAAAATTCCAAGTTTGCTCAACTTAAAAATTGGGCGACTAAGATGAAGGAAGCTTTGTTGCTTCGCAACAGTTGAAGTTAAAAGTTTAAGTTTCGTGCGCTTCGCGAATAAAAATTTTTTACTTTTTCGCCGAAGGCGAGTCTTAACTTCAACTTCAACTTTTCACTTCAACTGCTGCAAAAGGAATTGAGGAAACTCATTCTTTACAGCTATTATCAATGAATCAGCCCCCAACGTGCCGAGAACGGCCAGTAAACAAAAAGCGCACGGCCAACAACATTTTGTTCGGGAACAATGCCCCAGTAGCGACTGTCGCTGGAGTTATAGCTGTTGTCTCCTAAAGCGAAATAGCTCTGTGGAGGTACTGTGAATTGATCAAGAGGCGAACTGAGGTAGAGCGGAGCAGGGCCATAGTCGCACCTATTGGAATAGCCGCGATAACCTGTGCAAGCAGCCATCACCCTTTGAAAGGGAGGCTGTGTTGCCCTCTCGTCATTAATAAAAAGTTGAGGAGGGTCAATGCGGAGAGTTTGTCCTGGCAAGCCTGCAAGTCGCTTTACGTAATATTGGGAGCTGGCTCCTGGTGGTAACGTCATTTCAATCCGTTGAATTCCTGATGTGATAAAAACAAAAACATCGGCGGCATGTGGTTTACGGAAAGCATAAGTGAGACGGTCGCAAAAAATCTGATCTCCAGCTTGAATGTAACCACGAACAAGAGGCTCTCCAGCAACGTAAATTCTTCCTGGGCGGATTTCAAAATCGCGCATCAAGACATCTTGAGGAGCAAAAACCGTGTGCGTTCCTTGTGTAGTTGTAATCGTTGTAAACGTAAAAAAATTCAAAAAAGTTTTTTCTTTGAGAGAAATAACTTCTTCTTCCTTGTCCACAATGGTGTTCAAATAACTTCGCCCCAAGCGTACAAAATTCACAACACGCATCACGGGATTGGGAGGGGGAGTTGCTTCTGGAGTGCCCGTCATTCCATAGAGCGTTGGCTGCATTGATCCTGTTGGAATTTTAAAAGGTTTTAAAAAATAGGCCTGAATGCCCAATGCCAAGACAATGGCAATGATAATGGACTCTACATTCTCAGCGAGTGCACGATGAGGGCGTTCAGGAATGAGTTGTCCAAAAATTTTTTCTATGTTTTCTTGAGCTGCAGTCACGAGAACGCGCTCTTTTTTTTGAAGCGCCTGATCTAATGCTTGTAAAGTCGCTGTTGCGCTGGCTCGTTGCTCTTGACTCCAGAGATCGCAGTGATAATGAAAAAGTTTACGAGCAGCAACGCGAAGCTCGCGCGCTTGTTGAAGGTAACGTGGCGTGAAAAACATAAGTTTATTTAAAATCGGAAAGTTGATTTTTGAAAATGAATAATTAAATTTGCGGGTTAACCGGGTGTTTCATGGTAAATCGTAGTGAGACGCAGCGCAAGGCCCATGAATCAAAGGTGGACGAAGGATTTCGATGTAGTGGCTGTATGTTTCATGCTGCTCAAATCGAAATTCGAGTCCAATGGAGTAGCCATGCTCCTTCCGCAAGTCGTAATAGATTTACCGTGAAATATTCGGGTTAAATTCAAATAAAAAAGATTATATTATAAGGTACCAATTTCTCAAATTTGACTAGTGCTTCTAGGTATACTACTCTTTACCCTTTACTCTTCACTTTTTACTTTCTTCCATGTCCGCTTCCCACACCCGCAATTTTTGTATTATCGCTCACATCGATCATGGAAAGACTACGCTCTCTGATCGTCTCTTAGAATTTACTGGCACCATTGCCCAACGTGAGAAGCAAGATCAACTCCTTGATTCGATGGACCTCGAGCGGGAACGTGGTATCACGATTAAGGCACATCCAGTCACGATGGAATACAAGGCGCGCGATGGGAAAAAATATCGTCTCAATCTTCTCGATACACCGGGCCATGTCGACTTTGCGTATGAAGTTTCACGAAGCCTTGCCGCTTGCGAAGGAGCGCTACTCATCATCGATGCGGCACAAGGCGTCGAAGCGCAGACTGTAGCCAATATTAATTTGGCCTTGGAGCAAGGGCTGACGATTATTCCGGTGATTAATAAAATCGATTTGCCCAATGCCGATCTCGAGAATGTTAAAAAACAGATGGAAGAAATTCTTGCGATTCCAGCGGAAGAAGCAATTCCAGCAAGCGCGAAAGCAGGCATCGGGATTGAAGATATTTTAGAAGCTGTTGTGGAGCGAATTCCGCCGCCTCCTGCAGGTGATGGAGTTTTGAGGGCGCTGGTTTTTGATTCGCTGTTTGATATTTATCGAGGTGTTGTCGGATACATTCGCGTTTTTTCAGGAAGCCTCAAAGCGGGACAGCAAGTCCGTCTCATGTCGACCAACCAATCCTACGACACAAAAGAAGTTGGTGTCTTCACGCCCAAGATGACGATGACACAGTCGATGCAGGCGGGCGATGTTGGCTATTTCATCGGCAATATCAAAACGACAGCTGAAATGAAAATTGGTGACACGCTGACCGATGCCCGCCATCCCGCTGCAGAGCCGCTTCCCGGCTTTCAAGAAGTTCGCCCAATGGTTTACAGCGGTATTTACCCGATCAATACCGCTGATCTTGAGCCGCTCAAAATGGCGATGCAAAAGTTGCAGCTCAATGATGCGGCTTTTGTGTTCCAGTCAGAGAGCTCGGTGGCGCTTGGGTTCGGCTTCCGCTGTGGCTTTCTTGGATTGCTGCACATGGAGATCATTCAGGAACGCTTGCGTCGCGAATACAACATGGACATCATCGCGACCTATCCAAGCGTTGTTTACGAAGTCGAAAAAACGAATGGTGAATTGTTGCTCGTCGATAATCCTGCAAACCTGCCCGACATGAGTGTGGTGAATGAAATTCGCGAGCCAGTGGTCAAATGTCGTGTCATGATTCCGAATGAAAATATCGGAGACATCATGCAAATCATGATGGAAAAACGAGGAACGGTCGAAAGTACTGATTCTATCGACATCCGACGCGTCATGATTACAGCAACCTTGCCCCTTAATGAAATTTTGGTCGACTTCCATGACAAAATTAAATCGGTGACGCGTGGCTACGGATCCCTTGACTACGAGCCAGCGGGCTACCGTGCTGATAAACTTGTGAAATTAGAAATGCTCGTCAACGGCGATCCTGTTGATGCTTTTTCCAGCATTGTTCATCGCGACAAAGCAGAAGGTCGTGGCCGAGCTCTGGCAACCAAGCTCAAAGAAGTCATTCCCGTACAACTTTATCAAGTTGCCATTCAGGCTGCTGTTGGCGGAAAAATTGTTGCACGGGAAAGCGTGAGTGCGATGCGTAAAAACGTAACCGCAAAATGTTACGGCGGCGACATCACGCGCAAACGCAAACTCCTTGAAAAACAAAAAGAGGGAAAGAAGCGGATGAAATCAATTGGAACGGTGAACATTCCACAGGAGGCCTTCATCCAAGTTCTAAAAACGAACTGAGAAAAAACTCACAGAATACGTGCGGCGTGGCAGCAGCCGGATCGACTGCCGAAGGCAGTTGCATACCCTTTAGGGCAGCTACTGCTGAAGGCAGCCCCGAAGGGGCGAGCCTCGCGGGAGCAAGCGAGTTGAAATAGAAGCGATGGAAAGGATAATTTTCTTGAAACTGTTTGTTTGTTTTGCTTAGCATCCATTGGTGAAATTCACGCAATATTTTTTGGAAACAAGAAAACGTTCTGACCGGAAAATGATTCAAATCGAGTGGATCTTGCGAGCCATTGAGAAACCGCTTTACAAAAAGACACAAGAGGATGGACGTGTTCGGTTATGGGTTACGATTCCCGAGATGGACAATCGTGTGTTGCGAGTTATCCTT
>VHCR01000087.1 GCA_016871655.1 Verrucomicrobiota bacterium | reverse complement strand
TCCAATGTTAAAATCAACACCGTGAAAATTTCCAAGTTTGATGAGTGTGCGAAAATAATCGTCAACAGCCTCATGTGCTGGTGATATCGATGCTGTATGCATGATCGATTCTTGAAGGGATAAAACACCTCCTCTTTTTAGAAGTTGCGCCATTTGCAACAAGGCAACTTCAGGATTTTTTAAATGCATTAAGACCATCCGAGCATAAACGAGATCAGCTTCTCCCTTTGGTGAGTCGAGAGTCGCAGTAATATCACCTTGCAAACAAGTGAAATTTTTAAAACCAGCTTGGTGCAGACGTTCGCAAGTCCGAGCAACTTGATTCTCGCTCACATCCAAAGCATAAACATGCCCTTCTTCACCAACAGAGCGCGCCAAATATTCTGTCATCGCTCCAGAACCACAACCAACATCCCAAACAATCATACCTCGCCGCAATCCTGCTCTTTCAAGCTGCTCATACGCAAAGAAAGCTATCTGCTCATGCTGTTGATCAAGATTTTTAGCCGCTTGCATGTTAGTTCCAAGCAGATATGGTGTGCATTGATCTTTTATCATCTTCTATTTCATCATGAATGGACTAAAGTCATCTCAAAATAGCAAAACCTTATTTTATGAAAACAAAATTTTATTTTTTACTCAGCGCTGTCCTGTTGTTGGCACCACTCTCTGCCGCACTCACTCATCGTGAGAAGCAGTGTGAAAACCAAGATGTCATTGTTTGGAAAACAATCATTGAACCAAACCAACCCCTCGTCATGCATCGTCACGATCATCGTCGTGTGGTTGTTGCACTGACAGATGTCGACCTGCTTGTTAAAAATGACCGCGGTCAGTCTCATCGCCTCATCATGAAACGCGGAACCGCCCGCATTCTACTTCCAGACAGGCCAAAAGAACTTCATTGTGATATCAATCAATCTCATCATCCGATGGAAGTGATGGTGATTGAGTTTAAAAAATAATTTTTAATTTTTTTATGAAAGTTTTGTTTTTTTTGCTTTTTCTATCACTTGCTTCTCTTGACCAAGCCAAAGCAACTTCATCTCAACAAGAGCTGCAATCTTTTTTAAATGAGTGGCGAACGAGTCATCACATCACGAGCATCGTTGTCGCGACGGAAGATCTGAAAACAAAAAAAATTGAAACCTATACTTCAGGCTTTGCAACACGCCATGACAAAAAGCCAGTGACGCCAGAGACACTCTATGGTGTTGGGAGTATCACCAAAACTTTTATTGCAGCAGCCTTGTTGCAACTCCAAGAAGAAGGAAAGATCAGCCTCGATGACTCCATCGGTCGCTACTTTCATGAGTATCCACGTTGGAAATCGATCACCGTTCGTCAACTCCTCAACATGACAAGTGGCATTGCGAATACTGACTTTTCAAAAGAACGCGATGACTATGAAACAACCGTTCTCACTTCTCAAAAAGTTGTTGATGCCATTTACCAAAAGCCAGATCTCTTTGCTCCAGGAACGAAGTGGCTCTATTCTAATACTAATTATTTTTTGCTGGGACTTCTTATTAAAAAAATTTCTGGAGACTCTTTGAACGACTTATTCACGACTCGTTTTTTCAAACCACTTCATCTCGACTACACTTTTTACAGCCATTCTTTTTACCCTAAAAATATTATTGATCAAATGGCTCACGCTTATGCCGGCAAGCAAGATATCACCGCCTTCAATGCCAGTCACTACGGTCCTGCTGGATCGATGCTAATGAATAGCCGCGACCTTCTCACTTGGACTCATGCCTTGTTAACACCCGATGTGATTTTGTCAGCTACGAGCATTCAGGAAATGGAAACAACTGTCGCTGTTCCCTCAACTCCACCAAAGCCTGAAGGGTGTCGTTATGGTCTTGGCATCTACTCGCTTAATGTACCAAAGATTGGAACGATTTGGTACTACGCCGGCGTCATCCGCGGCTACACGAGTTGTTTCATTTACATCCCTTCACAACAACGCATCATCGTTGCCCAAGTTGCTAACTGGCCTGGAGAACATTTTGAAGTCTTATTTCCCAATCAGCCATTGATGAAAAAATTTTTGGAGCTGTGATCATTTCGAGATCATTTTGTCCTTCTCACAAAATCATCAATTAACTTTCGCGACAACGTTGACGGCGGAGGCAAGAGCGGGAGCTCATCACGATGAAACCAGCGTGCTTCCTCGAGCTCAGTCGGATCGATTTTGATCTCACCACGAAGATAATCAGCTATAAAAGCAACCATGAAGCTGTCAGGAAAAGGCCAGCTTTGACTTCCAAAATATTTTAAATTTGTCACTTCCAGTCCGACTTCTTCTTTCACTTCACGATGAACTGTCTGCTCGGCTGACTCGCCGAGGTCGATAAAGCCTGCAAGAACCGTATACATCTCCGGCGGATGTTGAGGACCACGTGCCAATAAAATTTCTTCTCCACGTTCAATGCGCACCAAAACTGCAGGTGAGAGTTTTGGAAAAAAAGATTTTTCACATTGCAAACATTTTTTCTCCGTCGTCTCAGGAAGTTTTTGTAAAGAACCTCCGCAATAACTACAATGTCGTTGCAGGCGATGCGCGACGGACCAATGTGCTGCACGTAAAACTTTGTTCTCAATCTCCACTTGCTCTCCCATTGCCAGAAAATAATCACGCGGATGCAAAAGTTGTAATCCTGCTGCCAACAATTCCTCTTCAGAAAGCATGACATTCCCATGAATCACACAAAGCTCGGCATCATGATGAGCCTGCAGAGCCACTAAAAAAGGCTTTGCTAGAAAAGCAGCATGAGACAAAAATGGTGAGGTATTTTCAACCACCATCTTTCCTTCTTCCGTAAAAAAAATGAAAGACTGCTCCCAGTCACCTTTTGAAAATGCAATGAGATCGAGAGATTTCATAGTGAGAGAGAAAAGGAAATTTTATTTTTCAAAACTCTTCTCCATCGCTTCACGCAGCACCTTCACCATCTCTGGATCTGCTTTCTCCAGACTTCCACAATCAAAAGGAGGTTGCGGATCGTATTCGATTCCAAGTTGAATCCGCTTCGCGACTGCTTCTCCGGCCATTTTTGCAGCGAGTGTTAACCCCATGTCAATACCCGCTGAAACTCCGGCTGCTGTGATGATTTTCCCAGATTCGACAACACGATGTGATGTTGGAATGGCACCCCATTTTTTTAAGCGATCCATCACGGCCCAATGACTTGTTGCCGGCAATCCTTGCAGCAGACCAGCGGCGCCTAAAATCAAACTCCCCGTGCAAACAGAAGTCGTCCATGTTGTCGTTTGATGAATGGCACGAATCCATTCTAAAACTTCGGGATATTTTTCTAATGTTGTCGCGTTTCTCCCACCAGGAATGACCAGGATATCAGCCCCCAAAATATCTTCGATAGAATACTCTGCCATTAAGGTCAATTGCATCGCATCCGTTTGAATGAATCCCGCTTTTCGTGCGACGTGTTTGACTTCGACGTCAGGAAGCTGAGCGAGTACGGTGTGCGGCCCGATAGCATCAAGCGATGTCATCCCCTCATAAAACAGAAAGACGATTTTTTTCATGCTATAGTGTATTAAATTGAAAAGGGCACGCGATAAGCTTGCTCTTTTTCCTTAGAACTGCGTTCTCAGATCTCACATTATCTTCGGATAGCGCTTCGATCTTCGGCCTTGTTCTAAGAAAAAATTTCAGCGCTTCTAACATGCCCTTTTCAATTTAATACACTATGTGAGAAATAGCATAGAAATTTTAAAAACGCTCCTGTTTTATACCAATGACGGATGAATTTTAGAAAAATTATACGCAGAAATTTTTAACGCTAGCAAGGCGTTAGAGCGTGCTACTACCGAGGTAACAGTAGCGATGACAACGCTGCTAGTGCTAAAAATAACAAGTAGAAATTCCTAAAATTCATTCGTCATTGGTATATACTGCAGGACAAGAGCAAAAAAGATTACGGTCTCCGTAAACATTATCCACGCGAGCTACGCTTGGCCAGAACTTGTACTGACGTAGCCATGGAACTGGGTAAGCAGCTTGCTCACGCGAATAACCACGATCCCAAGTAGCAGCCGTAACAGCATGAATGGTATGAGGTGCACGTTTCAAAGGATTGTCAGCACGGTCGAGTCGCCCTTCTTCAATGGCGAGCAGCTCTCCATGAATCGCAATCATCGCATCACAAAAACGATCGAGTTCTTCTTTTGATTCGCTTTCTGTGGGTTCTACCATGAGCGTTCCAGCAACTGGCCAACTCATCGTTGGCGCATGGAATCCGTAATCCATCAATCGTTTTGCGATATCTTCAACCTCAATGCCTACACGTTGTTTCCATTCACGCACATCAAGAATACATTCGTGAGCGACCCGCCCTTGCTCACCACGATACAGAACGGGATAATAATTTTCGAGACGTTTTGCAATGTAGTTGGCATTCAAAATTGCAATTTGCGTTGCCATCTTTAATCCATCGGCTCCCATCATTCGGATGTACATCCAGCTGATAATGCAGATGCTCGCACTCCCCCACGGAGCCGCACTGACTTCACCAATGGCATGTTTTCCTCCCATTGGAACAACCGAGTGCCCTGGCAAGTAAGGTGCTAGATGCTTCGCCACGCCGATCGGCCCGACACCAGGTCCGCCACCACCATGAGGAATACAAAATGTTTTGTGCAAATTGAGGTGACAAACATCGGCACCAAGATCGCCAGGAGAACAGAGTCCTACCTGCGCATTCATGTTGGCTCCATCCATGTAAACTTGACCGCCAGCTTCATGCACGATTTTACAGAGCTCTTTAATCGAAGATTCAAAAACACCATGCGTCGAAGGATAAGTCACCATCAACGCTGCAAGGCGATCGCGATGTTCTTCAACTTTCTTTTTAAAATCAACAACGTCAATATTTCCCTCCTCATCGCAAGCAACGCCGACAATTTCCATCCCGGCCATCGCCGCACTGGCAGGATTGGTCCCATGAGCGGAAACCGGAATGAGACAGATGTTGCGATGAGCTTGCCCGTGACTTCGATGATAGGCGCGAATGACGAGGAGACCGGCATATTCGCCTTGAGAACCAGCATTGGGCTGCAAGGAAACGGCATGGAAACCTGTAATTTCAGCTAACCAACGCTCCAATTGCCGAAAAATTTCTTGATACCCTTGCGCTTGATCGAGCGGCACAAAAGGATGCAAGTTCGAAAGATGCTGCCACGTGACAGGAAGCATCTCGGCTGTCGCATTGAGTTTCATCGTGCAAGAACCAAGCGGAATCATCGATGTCGTCAATGACAAATCTTTTGCTTCAAGACGCTGCAAGTAACGAAGCATTTCTGTTTCGGTATGGTAACTATTGAAAACGGGATGAGTTAAAAATTTTGTTGTCCGTCGCAATTTTTCAGGAAGCTGCCAATGCAACGGATGAGCCACATTTTTCGCGTCTGTGGCTCCAAAAATTTTCAAGAGCGGTTCTAGTGACGTTGTTGTTTCATCCAAAGTGATCGTCACAGCTTCATCTCCCTTTAGAAAACGAAGATTGATCCTATGTTGATGAGCCCGTTCTTTGAGTAAAATGGCTTGTTCCGGCGTGAGCTGAATTTTAATTGTATCAAAAAAAGGCCTTGCGATGACATGCCATCCAGCGCGCGTCAGCGCGGAAGCCAATTGCAGGGCCTTAAGATGAATGTGGTGTGCAATGTTGACCAGACCTTCAGGCCCATGATAGACCGCATACATCGAGGCCATCACGGCCAAAAGAACTTGTGCCGTGCAGATATTGCTCGTCGCTTTTTCGCGACGGATGTGTTGCTCACGCGTTTGCAGTGTGAGACGCAGCCCGGGATTTCCCTCTGCATCACGAGAGACGCCAATTAATCGTCCTGGAAGTCGCCGCTTGAGACCATCCTTCACCGCCATAAAGCCTGCATGAGGACCTCCATATCCGAGAGGAACTCCAAAACGCTGCGTCGATCCAATCGCCACATCGGCTCCGAGTTCTCCGGGCGGCTTGAGCCGTGTCATTGCAAGCGGATCACAAGCCACAACAGCTAATCCACCAGCAGCGTGTGTTCGCTCAAGGAAAGAAGTCGGGTCACTGATGATTCCATCCGTTGCAGGATATTGCAAAAGAGCGCCACAAAGAGAGCCTGTTTCAACAGGAAGATCGTTGAGCGATCCAACGACGAGCTTGATACCAAGAGGCTCGGAACGTGTCTTGAGAAGCGCAATTGTTTGAGGATGACAATGACTATCAACAAAAAAAGTCGGAATTTTTTTTAAGTCATAGCAAAGCGCCATAGCTTCGGCTGCTGCTGTAGCCTCATCGAGCATCGAGGCATTCGCAACATCGAGACCCGTTAAATCGGTAATCATCGTCTGGAAATTGAGGAGCGCCTCCAAACGTCCTTGCGAAATTTCTGCTTGATAGGGCGTGTAGGCTGTATACCAGCCTGG
>VHCR01000086.1 GCA_016871655.1 Verrucomicrobiota bacterium | reverse complement strand
CAGCCAACTGCGCCTGCGCAGCTAATCGATTTCAAAAACAAGCTCCGAACTTTCTCCGCAACCTGACAATACAGCTCTCCAAAATCTCTAGGATCGATATGCTGTCCATCGGGTTCTTCACCGAGTTCGATGCGTTGATGAGGGAAAAGATAATTTCGTTTTTTGAGATAGTCGACCAAGGCCGCTGCATTTTCTGGCGTATCGTACAGGACTGGCAGCGACCAAAGAATCGCTTGCTCGTTACCCAAGCCCGAAGCAGCAACCGCATCGACCCCCGGCTGCTCCGTCTTTTCATCAAGATCACACGCCCGATGCCAAGGATCTGTCGAAGAAACAGTCACCATCGTTTGCTGTTGATCGGGTCGATGAATGACATGATCTTGAAATTTTCCATCTCTCAAAATCCCAAACTCCACCTCCTGTAACGCATACCCCATCCTGTCACGAGGATCAGCCAAGGGGTCGGTTCCAGATAAAGCATATTCTGATTTTAATGCTTGCATATCATGAACTGGCACCAAAATATGCTTTATCCGGAACCGACCCCTTGGCTTTCGAGAAGATGCTGCTCCGCGGCACATCAAGATTCTCACATAGCGCGCGTAATGAGGTATCCCGAGATCAAGTAAATCAGAGCCTCCATGGCCATTGTTGAAAACTCCTTTTTGAAAATCATGCCACGGCTTGTTGTTTCCAAAATAAATCGCCCCGTCGTTGGCATACTGAATCCGAAATTTTTTGGCGTAGGGATCTCTCCAATGCAAGCGCGCTGCGTTGATCCAAACTTTTTTTCCAAAGTCGAGGATCACCCACTGTGGATGGCGATCATCAGGTTCTCCCGTGTAATACGAGGTAAGGTAAGGATTGCTTTTCCAAAACGTATTGGGATTCCCATCATCGAGTCGTGAATAGCTGTCACTGTTCGCTTCATCCAAGGTATCCCCACGCCGCGGCAGTCGATATCCGTAGCTAACCTCAATGGGATTGCCCTTTTTTGTGGACGAAATCCAATAGCCTTGTTTATTTTTCTCATCACTCCAAGTTCCCACAGGATTCCAATGCCACGCTTCAACGCCGAGCTCGGTGCGAAGCCGATAAGCAAGGGGCTTCATCCCTGCCTGCAACATTTTCTTCACACTTGCTGAAGAAAGCATTTCTTTCGTACTTCCCTTTTCATGCCCATCAATAGCGCCTCCCAAGGGCATCGCAGCATCAGCAATCGACATTGGATGATCGAGATCGATCTTCAATGTCACGGGCGATGTAGCAACTGCAAAAATTAACAAAAGATAGCCGCAAAACATAAAAAGAGAATAGCCGCAAAAAAACGCAATGAACGCAAAAAAATTTCTTTGTACTCTTTGCTTTCTTTTGCGGTCATTCATTTTCTTCTGTCGCGAAACAAAGAAATAGTTTACGCTCATAGCGATCGTATGGATGACCTTTCTAATTTTATCAGTCATTTTTTCTCACCTGCCGCCTGGTCTTTTTTAAAAGCAATTGGCGAGGCCTGCATGACGCCTCTTGGCTTTCTCATTTGGACGACGTTGCTAAAGTCTGCCATTCTCCTTGGTATTATTTTGGGCCTTGTCTCCTACACGGTTTATGCGGAACGGCGTGTCAGCGCTTTAATCCAAGATCGACTTGGCCCCAATCGCGTCGGCTGGCAAGGGCTTCTCCAGCCGATTGCTGATGCCGCAAAACTTTTATTTAAAGAAAATTTCACCCCAAAAAACGCTAACTATTTTTATTTCCGCTTGGCTCCAAAGCTTGTCATGATTCCACCCATTTTGGTGATGGGAGTGATTCCTTTTGGAAGCTCGCTCTTTGGAGTGCCAATGACGATTGCCAGCATTAATGTCGGCGCCATCTATGTCTTGGCGATCTCTTCGATTTCAGTTTATGGAATTGTCCTTGCAGGTTGGGCCTCTAATTCGAAGTATCCCTTTCTCGGCGGCATTCGCTCAACTTCTCAGATGATCTCCTATGAATTGTCGTTGGCACTTTCGATTGTTCCTGTCTTCATGGTAGTCGGTTCGTTAAATCTCAACACAATCGTTCAATATCAAGTTGAATATGGGTGGATGATCGCTCCTTTTTGGCCGCAAGGAATGAGCTGGGACTCACTTTTACATCCAACAGCAGCCTGGCAAGCCATTCTCGCAGGAATAAAACTACGCCATCTCTTACTTTGGATTCCGCTTATCATTTCCTTTTTTATTTTCTTTGTTTCGATGTTTGCAGAGACCAATCGTCTCCCCTTTGATCTTCCTGAAGCTGAGCAAGAGCTTATCGGCGGCTATCACACCGAATATTCTTCGATGGGATTTGCTCTCTTTTTCTTGGGCGAATATACGGCGATGATTGCTGGCGCCAGCGTCATCACAACACTCTTCCTTGGTGGATGGAGCTTCCCATTAATTCCCGATGGCTCTCATGGCTGGTTTTGGGGACTCGTCAATATCGCTGTTTTCTTTGCCAAGATCATTGCTCTTCTCTTTATCTTCATTTGGGTACGCTGGACGCTCCCACGTTTTCGCTATGATCAGCTTATGAAGCTCGGTTGGTACTTCTTTTTTGAATTGGCTGTTGTTAATATTTTCTTAACCGCTCTGATTCTAACTTACTCAAAATAAATTTCTTTTTCTTTCCCATGGCTTTCGTTGTTAACAGAAAAAAACTGACTCTCGCTGAAAAGCTCTATCTTCCTGCGATTCTGAGTGGTCTCGCGATCACTTGGAAGCATATGAAACGTGCCCTGTTTGGGAAAGGGATCATCACAATGCAATATCCGGAAGAAAAATGGGATAAGAACCTCCCGGCCTGGTACCGCGGTGCTCCGACGCTAGTCAAAGATGAAACGGGCCGCGAACGTTGCGTCGCTTGCCAGCTCTGCGAATTTATTTGCCCTCCACGTGCGATCACGATTGAACCGATGGAAATTCCTGACGAGAGTCGTTGGCGGAAAGTTGAGAAAAAACCACGCGAGTTTGACATCGACATGACACGCTGTATCTACTGCGGCTTATGTGAAGAAGTTTGCCCAGAACAAGCTATTTTTTTGCGCAAAGATTACTCCATCACCGGCCTCTCTCGTGATCAAATGGTCCATCACAAAGATAAGCTGTACGAAATGGGTGGCGTCATGAATGGCCTCGTCATTAAATGGAATGAGAAAAAATAATTTTTTATGCAACTAACACTTTTTTGGATTTTCTCACTCCTCATGATCGGATTTGGAGCCGGCGTTGTCGTTCTTCGCAATCCCGTTGCTTGCGCCCTCTCGCTCGTGGCTTCTTTTTTAGCCCTCGCAGCTCTCTTCGTGACGTTGGATGCCTACTTCATTGCAATCATTCAGGTCCTCGTAACAGCGGGAGCGGTGATGGTTCTTTTTCTTTTCATCATTATGCTCCTCAATCTTCAAGCGGAAGTTCGCCGTCGCGTGAAGCTCGGCGCTATGCTTGGTGGAGGATTGGTCGTGCTTTGTTTTGTCGAACTCCTCTCCGATACACTTTCTTCGAGCCCTCTCTTTTCCCAGCCATTGCCACCCCTTGCTGAGCCGCTTCATAGCGACGTAACGATGATCGGTTTGACTTTGTTTCATTCGTTCAATCTTCCCTTCCAAATCATCGGCGTGCTCCTGCTTGTTGCAACGGTGGGAGTGGTATTGCTTAGCAGGCAAACGCTGAAATAAGTTTTATGAAAAATGCTTTGGTATCAGTTTAAGTTAAAAGTTGAAGTTGAAGTTTCGTGCGCTTCGCGGAATAAAGATTTTGTTTTTTCCGCAAGCAAGAATCTACTTAAACTTAAACTTTTAACTTAAACTAGTATCAAAACAAAATAAGCAGATCCTTCTCATTTTCTATTCCTCTTTATGATCACACTTTCTCACTACCTCATGGCCAGCGGAATCCTCTTCGCCCTTGGGTTGACTGGCGTCATGCTCCGCCGCAATATTATCATCGTCTTCATGTGTCTTGAAATGATGTTAAGCGCTACCAATCTTTCTCTCGTAGCCTTCTCACGCTACGGAGTTGTTCAAGGCCATTCCAATTACCAAGCCCAAATGCTGGTCTTTTTTATTATCACGGTGGCTGCTGCTGAAGTTGCCGTCGGTCTTGCGATTATCGTTGCTCTTTTCCGTGCGAAACAAACAATTCATACAGAAGATTTGAATAGTTTGAAATTCTAGTTAGAACCTCTATTTCATAATATTTTTTTTATTTCTTAGTTACACTTTTGATGTTGCAAGGCTGAAGGCTGAAAATTATATCAACAGTTTGCCTAATCTATTTTTTACTTTTTGAATAAATTTTATGTTCTCTTTTCTTAGCAGCACTTCCTTTTTTTCGCCCTTCAGCCTTCAGCCTTCAGCCTTCAGCCTTTCTTCCCTCCTCTGGATCATCTACCTCGCCCCTCTCCTTGCTGCAGCGATAATTTTGCTAATCACTCGTAGCAACAAGCCAGCAGCAGCCGGCTTGGCGATTGGCGCAGCAGCGATTACTTGTGCTGGAAGTTGGATTTTATTTCTCCAAAAAACAAATCTCATTCTACCTGGATTTTCGTGGATCAATACCGGAGATACCTTAAATATTTCTATCGGCATGATGGTTGATCCTTTAAGCCGCACGATGCTCGTTGTCGTCACGACTATTGCCACCCTCGTTTTCATTTACTCTATTGGGTACATGCGCCACGAAGAAGGCTTTGCGCGGTTCTTCGCAGGGTTGGCTTTTTTCCTTTTTTCCATGCTTGGCATTGTACTCGCCAATAACTTCATCATGATGTTCATCAGCTGGGAGCTCGTTGGATTCAGTTCCTACCTCCTCATCATGCATTATTTTGAAAAGCCAGCGGCGGCGGATGCTGGCAATCAAGCTTTCATGGTGAACCGCATCGGTGACTTTGGATTTTTATTGGGCATTTTGCTGCTCTGGCTCAGCGTCGGCTCGCTCTCTTTTGATGCGATCACCACTTCTCTCCCTGCTTTTGCTAATAATTCAACGCTCCTCGCCATCTCCCTGATTTTAATTTTCTGTGGCACGATTGGAAAATCCGCACAACTTCCACTTCACGTTTGGCTCCCGAACTCGATGGAAGGCCCTACGCCAGTCTCCTCACTCTTGCACGCTGCGACGATGGTCGCAGCAGGTGTTTACATGCTAGCTCGTATTTTCCCACTGCTACATGGCTCTCCTACAGCGTCTAGTGTCGTCATGTGGATTGGTGCCTCAACCGCTCTTGCAGCGGCTTTGATGGGAACGCAACAAAATGATTTCAAGCGTGTCTTAGCCTATTCCACAATTTCTCAACTTGGGTACATGGTCACTGCCGTTGGCGTTGCTCCCTCGGCAGGCGTTCCGATGTTTCATCTTTTCACGCACGCTTTTTTCAAATGCCTTCTCTTCTTAACTGCAGGATCGGTCATGATCAGCATGCATCATGAACTTGATATTTGGAAAATGGGAGGTCTACGCAAGCGGATGCCGGTGACTTTTGCGACTTTTCTCTGCGGCATGCTGGCCCTCGCTGGTTGCCCATTCTTCAGTGGAAGTTTCAGCAAGGACTTGATCATGAAATTTGCCTTTGAACAACATCCTGCTGTTTTTTGGATGTTGGTCGTCGCAGCTGGACTCACGGCATTTTATATCACGCGAGTCTGTGTCGTCGCCTTTTTTGGAACACCACGCACCGAACACGCTCGCACAGCCTTGGAATCTCCACTGGTCATGACCCTTCCTCTCTTGCTCTTGGCTATTCCTGCAGTTGTTGCTGGATACCCATTTCTAGAAAAAATCTTTATTGCCCCACTAGGCAGCATGGCACTACCTCATGAAGTCCCGGAATATTTAGAATGGATTTTTATCGGTTTCTTTTTCTTGGGAACTGTTGGTTCTTTTTTACTTTATCGCAATGCTGCCAAAGACCCAATGGTCATTCCATTCTTGGCGAATCGTCTCTACATCGACAACGTCTATGATTGGTGTGTAAAAAACATCCAAGGTGCCTTTGCCAAAGGATGTGCTTTTTTTGACCGTTGGATCATTGATGGCCTCTGCGTTCAAGGTTCCGCCTCTCTGGTCTGGACCTTAGGCTTTATTTTGCGATTCCTCCAGGTCGGAAGCCTCCAAGCTTATGCAGTTTTTTTAGGAGCTGGAACGATCGGGATGATTTTATTACTGCTAAAAATTCATTAAAAAAAGAAGAATAGCTGCAAAAGAACGCAAGAAATGCAAAGAAATTTTTTAGGAAGCAATTTAAAAATTTAAAATGTTAATTTATGGATTGAACTTTAATTCTGAAATTTAATTATCTTAACTCAATTTTTTTGCGTTCTTTTGCGGCTATTCTTTTTCTCTTAACTTTCATTTTTTAAATGTCTCCTCTTCTCATTCTCATCCTCATTCCTTTTGTTGCTACCATTTTCATAATGGTCGGCGCCCCGGCTCGCTTTACAGCACTCCTCTCTTCCGCACTGAGT